>CAITAM010000576.1 GCA_903890265.1 uncultured Pseudomonadota bacterium
CCGGCGCCCAGCACGAGGAGGCCGAGCGTCCCCAACCGGTGTCGCCGCGATCGCCTTGTCATGCTCGTCATTGGTGTCCACCCCGGGCCGGAAAGCCGCGCCGATTCAGAAGGCTAAACGCGTTTGCCGCACAGCAACACTGTCATCCCTGACAGTAGACCCGGGCGGTGCCGGCCGGCAGGCTCGCAGCGAACCTGGAGGACCTTGCCGCCGTGACCAACCGCCCGTCGACCCGCGTCATTGTCTCCACCGTCGCGCTGATCGTGGCGGTGGGCCTGGGATTCTTCCTGCTGGATCTGACGATCTGGAACAAAGCAGCCCCCGGCGTGCACGTCGCGAAGGCCCGCGCGTCGGCCCCGGTCGTCGACTCCGTCGAGGTCAGCGAAGGCCAGCTCGGGCAGATAAAACTCGAGCAGATTCCGCTGCATAGCTTCGTCGACCGGCGCGAGGCCGTGGGCAACATCGATTTCAACCAGGAACGCACGGCGCAGGTCTACTCGCCCTACACGGGGCGCATTCTCTCGACCCCGGCGAAGGCCGGTGACGACGTCGCCGCGGGCGCGGTGCTCTTCACGATCGACAGCCCGGATCTCGCCGCGGCCGAGTCCGCCCTGATTGGCGCGGCCGCGACCCGGGAGCTGACCGCGCGCGCGCTCGAGCGGGCGCAGGGCCTGTACCAGCTCGAGGGCTACGCGCAGAAGGACTACGAGCAGGCGGTGTCCGACGCGCAGACCGCGGAAGGCGCCTACCAGTCGGCACGCGACACGGTGCTGATCTTCGGCAAGACGGAGGCTGACCTCAGGCACCTCGTCGCGACCCGCAAGGTGGACTCCGTGCTCGCGGTCCGCAGCCCCTTCGCCGGCCGCGTCGTCGCGCGCAATGCGGCGCCCGGCACGCTGGCGCAGCCGGGTGCGGCCATGGCCCCGTACACCGTCGCCGACCTCTCGACGGTCTGGCTGCTGGCCGGGGTCGCGGAATCGGACGTGCCGGCCGTGCACGTCGGCCAGCCGGTGAGCGTGCGGGTGTCGGCGCTGCCGGGTCGGGTGTTCCGTGGCAAGGTCGATAACGTCTCGGCGGGCGTTGATCCGGTCACCCACCGGGCGACGGTGCGCGCCGAGGTGCAGGACCCGAAGCACGAGCTCAAGCCGCAGATGCTCGCCTCCTTCGCGATCGATACCTCGGGTCCGCGCGAGACGAGCGCGATGCCGGTGAGCGGCGTGGTCCGCGAAGGCGACGGCACGATGACGGTGTGGGTCACCGCCGACCGCCACCGCTTCACGCGCCGCACCGTGACGGTCGGACTCGAGCAGGACGGCTACGTCGAGATCCTGAGTGGAGTGAAGCCCGGTGAACTGGTGGCAACCGACGGCGCGCTTTTCTTGAGCAACGCGCTCGTCGAGTCGATCCGGTAACCGGGCCATGCTGAAGGCGATCCTGCAGTTTGCGCTGACCCGCCGTCCCATCGTGCTGATGGGCCTCGGCGCTTTCCTGCTCTTTGGCGCGCTGGCGTTCTCGCAGCTGAACATCGAGGCGTACCCCAACCCGGCACCGGTGATCCTCGAGATCACGGCGCAGTACGCCGGCCAGTCCGCCGAGGAGATGGAGCGCTACTACACGATCCCGATCGAGGTCGGCCTCGCCGCGACGCCGGGCGTCGACAGCATCCGCTCCACCTCGTTCTACGGGCTGTCGTTCGTCCGCGTCACCTTCCGCTACGGCGTCGATTATTACTTCGCGTTGCAGCAGGTGGCGCTCAACCTGCAGCAGAACGTGACGCTGCCAAACGGCGTGCAGCCGCAGATCCAGGGCTCGAGCCTCGTCGGCGAGATCTTCCGCTACCAGCTGCGGGGACCCGAGCACTACGGGCTGACGAACCTGCGCACGCTGCAGGACTGGGTGCTGCAGCGGCGGCTGCTGACCGTGCCCGGCGTCGTCCACGTCGTGGCCTGGGGCGGCACGACCAAGGAATACCAGGTCGAGATCGACCAGAACAAGCTGCAGGGCTACGGGCTCACCCTGCCGCAGATCATCACGGCGCTTGGCAACGCCAACGTCAACGTCGGTGGCCGCACGATCAACCTCGGCCAGCAGTCGATCAATATCCGTGGCGTCGGTCTCATCGGCAGCATCGGCGACGTCGAGAACGTCGTGCTGAACCAGGTCAACGGCATCCCGATCCGGATCAAGGACGTCGGCTCGGTGAAGATCGGCTACGCGCCCCGCCTCGGCAAGGCCGGCCGCGACGGCGAGGACGACGTCGTCACCGGCATCGTGGTCATGAACCGGACCCTGCACACGAACGAGGTGGTGGGCAAGGTCCAGGCGGAGCTGGCGAAGATCAACGTGGACGGCACGCTGCCGCCCGGCGTGCAGATCGATCCCTACTACGACCGTTCGTCGCTGGTCGCGGTCACGACCCACACGGTGCTGCATAACCTCATCGTCGGCTGTGCCCTCGTGTTCCTGATCCAGTGGATCTTCCTCGGCGACCTGCGCAGCGCGCTGATCGTGGGAGCGAACATCCCCTTCGCGCTGCTCTTCAGCATCATCATCCTCGTGCTGCGCGGGGACTCGGCGAACCTGCTGTCGCTCGGTGCCGTCGACTTCGGCATCATCATCGACTCGGCCGTGATCCTCGTCGAGAACATCTTCCGCAACTTCCAGGCCTCCGGCGAAAGCGCCGACTCGCACCTCGAGGAACTCGCCGAGGGCAAGTACGGCGATCACGACACCGAGGGTCCGCCGTGGACCCGCCGCCTGCGCAGCATCTACGTCTCGGCGCTGCAGGTCGACCGGGCGGTGCTGTTCTCGGCCATGATCACGGTGGCGGCCTTCGTGCCGCTCTTCACCATGGAGGGCGTCGAGGGCCAGATCTTCAACCCCATGGCCCGGACCTACGGCTACGCGCTGCTCGGCGCGCTGATCTCGACCTTCACGGTCACGCCGGTGCTGGCCTCGCTCCTCCTGCCGCAGGAGGTCAAGGAGACGGAGACCGCGCTGGTGCGCTGGATTCGCAGCGCCTACTCCCCGGCACTGAAATGGGCGCTCGAGCACAAGAAGCAGACGGTGCTCGCCGGTGGCGGCGTGCTCGTCGCGGCGCTCCTCGTCGGTACGCGCCTTGGCACCGAGTTCCTGCCGGCGCTGGAGGAGGGCAACCTCTGGATCCGCGCCGCGCTGCCGCCGACGATCTCGCTCGAGGCGGGCATTCCGGCGGTCGCCCGGCTGCGCGAAATCCTGAAGACCCACCCCGAGGTCGTGACGGTCGTGTCCCAGCACGGCCGGCCGGACGACGGCAGCGACGCGGCGGGCTTCTACAACGCCGAGTTCTTCGTGCCGCTGAAAGCCCAGTCCGAGTGGCCGGCGGGGCGGACCAAGGAAGCGCTGATCGCCGAGATCCAGCACCAGTTCGAGAGCGAGTACACCGGCATCGGCCTCAACTTCTCGCAGTACATCCAGGACAACATCGAAGAGGGCCTGTCCGGCATCAAGGGCGCGAACTCGATCAAGATCCTCGGCCCGGACCTCGCCGTCCTCGAGGCCACCGCCGGCGACATCCTGCACCAGATGTCCTCGATCAAGGGCGTGGCGGACCTCGGCGTGTTCCGGGTGCTCGGGCAGCCGAACCTCAACATCACGATCGACCGCGCCAAGGCCGCCCGCTACGGCCTGAACACCGGTGACGTGAACACCGTGGTCCAGGCGGCCCTCGGTGGCACGACCGCGACCACGGTGCTCGAGGGGGATCGGCAGTTCGCGCTGACCGTGCGCTACCAGGGCGCGTTCCGCCCGACGCTCGACGCCGTCCGCCGCCTCAAGATCGGCTACACCACGCCGAGCGGCGCGACGGCCTACATACCGCTCGCGGAACTCGCGACGATCACGCTCGATACGGGCGCGTCCTACATCTACCACGAGCGCAACCAGCGCTTCATCGCCGTCAAGTTCAGCGTCCGCGGCCGCGATCTCGGCAGTACCGTGGCCGAGGCACAGAAGCAGATCGCCAGGACCATCAAGCTGCCGCAGGGCTACCGGCTCGAATGGGCCGGCGAGTTCGAGGAGCTGCAGCAGGCGAAGCATCGCCTCGAGGAAATCGTGCCGCTGAGCCTCGTGCTCATCTTCGCGCTGCTCTACGGCCTCTTCAATTCGGTCAGGGACAGCCTCCTGGTGCTGGCCGGCATCCCGTTTGCGGTCGCGGGCGGCATCCTCGCGCTCTGGGTCAGCGGACTCGACTTCAGCATCTCGGCTGCCATCGGTTTCGTCTCGCTGTTCGGCGTGTCGGTCATGAACGGCATCCTGATGGTCAGCTACTTCAATACGCTGCGCTCACGGGGCATCGATCCCCTGAGCGCGATGTACGAGGCCGGTGAAAAGCGCATGCGGCCGATGCTGATGACCGGCCTGTCCGCCTGCCTTGGCCTGCTGCCGGCGGCTTTCTCGACCGGCATCGGCAGCCAGGTGCAGCGCCCGCTCGCCACCGTCGTGGTCGGTGGGCTGCTCCTCGGGCCGATCATGCTGCTGATCGTCGTGCCGGCGCTGCAGCTGCTCGTGATCGGTGACGAGCCCCCGCCGGCACCGACCGGGCCGCCAAGCGCGCCGCCACCCGCGCTGCCAGCAGGGGCGTCGGCCAGCCTGACCGAGACCGGCTGACGCCAAGGCGCGAGCCTTTGGGGGCGCGTTCGCGGAGTGCGGCGTGCCCGTGGCACAATCACGCGCGGCAGTTCGCAGTCGTTCGTGGCACCCCATGGCAATCGTCGTCGCGCCGTACGTGCTCTGCATCGAGGATGAGCGGGAAACGGCCGAGCTGATCGCCGAGGACCTGCAGGACCGCGGCTACACCGTGGAACTCGCCCACGACGGGGAAGCCGCCCTCGCGATGGCGGCCGCGCGCCGGCCCGATCTCGTCCTGTGCGATGTCTCGATGCCCGGGTTGTCCGGCCTCGACGTCCTGCAGCGACTGAAGGCACTGGGCCCGCGCTTCGAAGTCATCCCGTTTGTCTTCCTGACCGCGCTCGCCGACCGCAACTCGGAGCTCGCCGGACGCGAACTCGGCGCCGATGACTACGTCACGAAGCCGATCGACTTCGACGTGCTCGCGAGCATTATCCGCACCCGCCTTGCCCGTGCGCCGCGGCTCGAGGCGCCGGCGATGGACGTCGATCTCAGCGAACGCGAGGTCGAGTGCCTGACCTGGTCCGCGCGCGGCAAGACCTCGGCCGAGATCGCGCAGATCGTCGGGCTGCGGCGGCGGACGGTCGACTTCCATGTCGAGAACGCGCGGCGCAAGCTCAACGTCGCGACACGCATCGAGGCGGTGGTGAAGGCCACGGCCGCGCGGCTCATTTCGCCGTGAACACGGACTCGCCCGCAACCGGCGCGCCGGACGTGGCGTCAGCGACGCCGGCCAGGGTCTGGCTCGACTTCCTGTCGATCCGCACGCGACTCTCAATCGTCTTCGTGCTCTTTCTCCTGATCGTGGCGGGTCTTGGCGCCTTTGGCATCCACACGCTGAACGAGGTCAACGCGGTCTCGATCGAGATCCGCGATCACTGGCTGCAGGCGACTCGCGCGCTCGGTGATCTCAGCAATTTCATGTCCGACTACCGGGCGGCCGAGGGCACCCAGCTGCTGTCGCAACGGCGGGAGGACGTGGCCGGCGCCGACCGGGACGTCGAGAACCTCGCGCGCACCGTCAGCCGCGCGCAGCGGGACTACGAGGCGCTGCCGCGGCTGCCGGTCGAGATCTCGACGTACCAGCAGTTCGCGACCCAGTGGCAGGCCTACCAGGCGACCGCCAACGACGTCCTCGCGCTGTCCCGCGGCGGGCAGAAGCCGAAGGCGGTGGAGCTCTACCTCACCACCTCGCAGGAGGCCTTTCGCCGGGCGAGCGAGACGCTGGCGCGCCTCACGGACCTTACGGTCCGCCAGGCGAACGAGGCGACCACCCGCGCCGACGCCACCTACGCACGCGCGAGGGAGCTGATCTGGCTCGCCATCGGGCTCGCCACGCTGCTGTTGATCGTCGCGGTGCTGTTCGTCAGCCGCTCGCTCACGAACCCGCTGCTCGACATGGCGCGGCGGATGGGGCGGCTCGCCGAGAACGACACCGCGCTCGACATCCCGGGCGCCGAGCGGCACGACGAGATGGGCGTCATCGCCCGCGCCGTGCAGGTCTTTCGCCACAACGCGGTCGCCCTCATCACGACCCGCAACCGCCTGCTGGAGCAGACCAGCGAACTCGAGGCCGCGCTCGAGCACGAGCGCCAGCTGACCGCCGAGCAGCGCAATTTCGTCTCGATGACCTCGCACGAGTTCCGCACGCCGCTCACGATCATCGACGGCCACGCGCAGCGCCTGCTGCGGACCAGCGGCCGCGCCGATCCCGAGGAAGTGGCCGACCGCGCCGCCCGGATCCGGGGTGCGGTCGAGCGGATGACGAGCATCATGAACGGGCTCCTCGGTGCCTCGCGCCTGCTCGATGGCTCGGAAAAAGCCCGGCCGATTGAATTTGATCTCGGGCCTCTCGTGCACGAGGTCTGCCAGATGCACCGCGAGTCGCTGCCGCCGGTGCGCATCGAGGAAACGGACGTCCGGGTCGGGGCGCCGCTCGTCGGCGATCCGACCCTCATCTTCCACGCGGTGAGCAACCTCGTCGCGAACGCGGTCAAGTACTCCCGCCCGGGCGAGTCGGTCGAGGTGCGTCTCAGCGAGGCGCAGGGCGAGCGGGTGGTCTCCGTGCTCGACCGCGGCGCCGGCATCGATCCCGCGGACCGCGAGCACCTCTTCGAGCGGTATTTCAGGGGCCGCAACGCGACGACGGTGGCGGGCACCGGTGTCGGCCTGCATCTCGTGGCGTTCGCCGCGAAACTGCACGACGGTCGCATCGAGGTGGCCGATCGCGAGGGCGGTGGCACCTGCTTCACGCTGCGGCTGCCGGTCAGGCAAGCCGCGGAACCTGCCTGATGCCCGGCCGGGCGGTGTCTTGATTTCACCGCACGTGACTGGGAGCATCCAAGGATGACAGGCCAGCTGCAAAGGGCGGCCGGTCCAGCCCCGTCGTGTCCGGCCGGCCGGTGTCAGCCGGCCGTCATCCCCTGATCCAGGAAGAGCCCTGCCATGATTCGTGCACTGCCGTTGCGTCGCCTGCTGCTGGCGTCCCTCCTCGGTATTTCGTTCGGCATGCCGTTCGGCATCCCGCTTGCCGTGCCGGAGGCGACGGCGGCCACCGACACCGCGCAGGTGGACCGGATCCTCAGCCTGCTGGGCTCGGTGAAGCTCTATAACGAAGTCGCGCTGTCACCCGACGGCAAGCGGCTCGTGTACGGCACCGTCTCGACCGGCAAGCGCGCGGGCGTCGACGTCGACGTGTCCTCGCTGTGGCTCGTGAACGCCCGCGACGGCTCGGGCGCGGTACGGCTGACGGCCTGTCCCGGCAGCGCCTGCGACGAGCACGGCGCCGCGTGGTCCGCCGACGGCAAGCGCGTGACGTTCGTGACGACCGATGCGAAAGAACAGGCACAGGTGGCGGTCGCCAATGCGGACGGGACCGGGGTCCGGACGCTGACCGACGCGCACGGGCCGCTCGACACGCCGCGCTGGTCGCCGGACGGCACGCGGATCGCGTTCCTGTACGCCGCGGGCGCACCGAAGCTGCCCGGTCCGCTCAACCCGCTCGGCCGGGATGCCGGGGACCTCGACACCCAGGTCTTCGAGCAGCGGCTGACCGTGATCCCGGCGGCGGGCGGCACGCCCACGCTCCTCGGTCCGGCGGATCTCAACGTCTACGAGTACGACTGGTCGCCGGACGGCAGGGAGTTCGTCATCACCGCGGCCAGGGGCTCGGGCGATGCCAACTGGTGGATCGCGCACCTGGCCGTCATGGATGCCACGAGCGGCTCGGTCACGACGCTCGCCAGCCCGCCGCTGCAGATCGCCTCGCCGCGCTGGTCGGGGGACGGCCGCAGGATCGCCTACATCTACGGTCTCATGAGCGACCAGACGATCACCGGGGGCGACGTCTACGTCCTTGACCGCGCGGGCGGCGAACCCGTCAACGTGACCCCGAAGCTGCCGGCCTCGGTGCACACGATCACCTGGAACGGCTCCCCGACGCAGATCGTCGCGACGGAGTTCCGGGCCGGCGACGAAGTGCTGGCAACGATTGACGTCCCGTCGCGGACCCAGCGCGAGCTCTGGCACGCGCCGCAAATGATCTGGGCCAACAACATCATGGGCTTCACGCCCGGTGACGCCGGCATTGCGCTGTCGCGCGACGGCAGGATGTCCGCCGTCGTCCGCCAGTCCTACACCCAACCGCCCGAGGTCGAGACCGGGCCGCCGGGGAAATGGACCGCGATCACCCACGACAACGACCGGGTGGCCCGGGCCACCGGCGAGGTGACGAACCTGCACTGGAAGAGCGGTCCGTACGACGTGCAGGGCATGCTGGTCGCACCGCCGGTGGTCGAGCGCGGCAAGAAGTACCCGCTCGTCGTCGACGTGCACGGCGGGCCGGCGTTCGCGCACTACCCGATTTTTCCGACGGTGCTCGAGTCGTTCGATGCCGCGCTCGCGAGCCACGGCTATTTCGTCTTCAAGCCCAACCCGCGCGGCAGCTACGGCCAGGGCGAGGCGTTCACGCAGGCGAACGTCAAGGACTTTGGCCGGGGTGACCTTGCCGACATCCTGAGCGGCGTGGACGCCGTCGAGCAGGCGGCGCCGATCGATCCGAAGCGGGTCGGCATCACGGGCTGGAGCTACGGCGGTTACATGACGATGTGGGCGCTGACCCAGACCGATCGTTTCCGGGCGGCGGTGGCCGGCGCCGGGCTGTCGAACTGGCTGAGCTACTACGGCACCAACAGCATCGATACCTGGATGATCCCGTACTTCGGCAAGTCGATCTACGACGATCGCGAGATCTACGAGCGCAGCTCGCCGATGAACTTCATCAAGAACGTCAGGGCACCCACGCTCCTGATCTCCGGTGATCGCGATGCCGAGGTGCCGGTCTCACAGTCCTACGAGTACTGGAACGCGCTGCGACGCCTCGGCGTGACCACCCGCTTCGTGGTCTATCCGGACGAGGGTCACTTCTTCTTCAAGCGTGACGACCAGGTGGACGCGATGATGCGGGTGGTCGACTGGTTCGACACGTACCTGCCGGCAGCGGGCGCGCGCTGACGCACGCCGCGACGGCTGAACCGTCGCCGGTCCGGCACGGGTGGGTCGGCGGTTCGTGACGTCTCGGCCTCTGGCCGACTCGCCACCCGCTGGCGTTTCCGGCGCGGCGTCAGCCGCGGGGCCAACGCACGGCTGGATGCGCCCGCGGTGAGGCCGCGACCGGACACCCGGGACCGGTAGTCCTGCCGCTCAGTCAGCCCGCGTCCTGGCAATCGGCACGAGGCCGCCACTAACCCGACCCCGCTGATTCAGCCGCAGGTCACGTCCGCGCGTCGTCAAGCGCTCGTCATCCCGCGCTCAGCGTCCGCACCCGCGGCACGGGCGTGCGGTGGCGAACGGTGCGCGAGAGCGCAGCGGTCGATAGTGATGGGGCGGGCACGCATGCCCGCGTTTCCCTATGGATCGCCGTGCCCCGAATGCTCCCGTCAAGACTCCTGCCGGACGTGAGTGTCCGCGTCGTGGACACCCGCGTGCCGGGCCGGGACCCCGCCGGAGGCGTCGGACCGTGAGTCGCCTGGCGCGGTACATCGCGTACTTGACCCGACGGCGGTCGGCGATCGAGGACGCCGAGATCATTCGCGATGAAATCGCGAGCACCGAGCGTCTCGAGGCCCTCGCGTCGGTGCTGGCGCACGCGCACTCGGTCAGCCCGTGGCGCATCTCCCATCGCCCGTTGCAGCGGCGCTTGCGCGACAACGAGGCGGTGCTGCTCGCGACCTATCGGGCCTTCGGCGCCACCGTGGATGCGGGCGAGGGAATCACGCCGGCGGCCGAGTGGCTGCTGGAAAACTTCCACGTGGTTGAGGAGCAGATCCGGGAGATCCGCCAGGACCTGCCGCCGGCCTACTATCGCGAGCTGCCACAACTCGAGGGCGGTCCGTTTCGCGGATATCCCCGCGTGTACGGCATCGCCTGGGCCTTCGTGGCCCATACGGACAGCCGCTTTGAGATTCCGGTGCTCGAGCGTTTTCTGGTCGCCTACCAGGCGGTCTCGCCGCTGACCATCGGCGAACTGTGGGCAGTGGCGATCACGCTGCGGATCGTCCTCGTCGAGAACCTGCGCCGGGCGGCACGCCGCAGCCAGCAGGCGCGGCTCGCACGGACGGCGGCCGACGAGATGGCCGACCGGTTGCTTGGAATCAACGGGCCGCCGGGACGCATTCCACCGGATACGCAGCCGCTGACGACGGATTTCGTGGCGCAGCTCGCGCATCGGCTGCGGGGGCACGACCCTGACGCTTCCGGCGCGGACCGCTGGCTCGCCGAGCGCCTCGCCCGCCAGGGCACGTCGCTCGACGATGCGGTCGCGGCCGAGCACCAGCGCCAGACGATGGCGAACGTGACGATGCGTAACATCATCACGAGCATGCGGCTGATGTCGGAGGTTGACTGGGCCGAGCTCTTCGAGAGCATCAGCCTGGTCGAACAGGCACTGCGCCGTGCACCCCTCTACCCGTCCATGGACTTCGTGACGCGCAATCTGTATCGCTCGGCCGTGGAGCGGCTCGGTCGGCACTCGCCGCTGACCGAACTCAAGATCGCGACGCTCGCCTCGGCGCGCGCGGCCGCACCGTCCCGGACGGGGGCGGACGACGAGTCGCGGCGCACGGAGGACCCCGGCTTCCACCTTCTCGCCGCGGGCTTGCCGGCCTTCGAGCGTCTCGTTCAGTACCGCCGGCCGTGGCACCGGTGCCCGGGGCACTGGCTTCGGTGCCATTCGACCCTGTCCTATTTCACCGGGCTCGGCACGCTGACCGCCGTGCTGCTCGGGGCCGGGCTTGGCGCCGTGGCGCAGGCGGCCGTCGCGGCGCCGTCGCCACTCACCCTCGCGTGTCTCGCGGTCGTCGGGCTGATTCCGGCCACGGAACTCGCGATCAGCATCGTCAACCGCATCGTCCAGCAACGGGTCGGCACCCAGGTCCTGCCGAGCCTTGCGCTCCGGCACGGCGTCCCGGCGGAATTCCGAACGATGGTGGCGGTACCGTCGTTACTGACGAGCGTGGCCAGTGTCAACGAGCAGGTCGGTCGCCTCGAAATCCATCATCTGGCGTCGCTTGGCGGCGCCGTCCACTTCGCGCTGCTGACCGACGGCCTCGATGCCGACGCGGCCACGATCGACGGCGATGACGCCCTGCTCGCGGCGGCGGCCGCCGGGATCGCGCGGCTGAACCAGGCCTACGCCGGTGATGCCGGCGAACCGCGCTTCTTTCTCCTGCACCGGCGGCGCACCTGGAACGCGACCGAGCGCACCTGGATGGGCTGGGAACGCAAGCGCGGCAAGCTGCATGAACTGAATCAGCTACTGCGCGGCTCGACGGACACGCACTTCGTCAGCACCGACGGGCAACCGGTCACGGTGCCGGCCGGTGTCCGGTTCGTCATCACACTGGACGCCGACACGCGCCTGCCACGGGACACCGTCCGACGACTGATCGGCAAGCTGGCCCATCCCCAGAACCGACCCCGTTTCGACGTCGAGCGGGGCCGCATCGTCGAGGGCTATGCCATTCTCCAGCCGCGAGTGACGCCGTCGCTGCCGGTGGAGCGATCCAATTCACTATTCCAACGCGTCTTCACCAGTGTGGCCGGACTCGATCCGTATGCCGCGGCGGCCTCGGACGTGTACCAGGACCTGTTCGGAGAGGGCTCCTACAGCGGCAAGGGAATCTACGACATCGACGCGTTCGAAACCGCCCTCGCCGGCCGTGTCGGCCCCGACTCGCTGCTAAGTCACGACCTGTTCGAGGGGCTCTACGCGCGGGCCGGGCTCGCCGCCGATGTCGAGGTGGTCGAGGATTTTCCCGATCGCTACGACGACGCGGCACGCCGCCAGCACCGCTGGGCCCGTGGCGACTGGCAGCTGCTGCCGTGGATAACCGGCCGGGGCGACGCGGGTGACCGGGCAGTCGGCCGGGACACGGCACTGCCGTTCGTGTCGCAGTGGAAGATGATCGACAACCTGCGCCGCAGCCTCGTGGCACCGGCCGCATTCGCTGCTCTCCTCGTCGGCTGGACACGGCCATGGCCGCAAGCGGTGGTGTGGACCGGCGGCGTCGTGGCCACGCTCGTCCTGCCGGTGCTGGCGAGCGTGCTCTCGGCAGTGCTTCCTGCGCGCTCCGGGGTGTCGCTTCGCAGCCATGGTCGTGCGTTCTGGCGCGACCTGTGGCTCGCCCTCCTCCAGTCACTGCTCGTGGTGGTGTTTCTGGCGCACCAGGCGTGGCTGATGACCGACGCGATGATCCGCTCCCTGTACCGCCTGGGGGTGAGCCGTCGGCACCTGCTGCAGTGGGTCAGCGCCGCCGAAAGCGGGGCGCGCGCGGGGCGCGGTCTCGCGCGCATGCACCGCTACATGACGGGCGGCCTGGTGCTCGCCCTCATCGTGCTTTGCGCCTCGCCGACCGTGTTCTCTGCGGCCCGCTACCTCGTGTGGTCGTTCGCGCTGCTCTGGTTACTGGCGCCGCTCATCGCCTACGCCACGAGCCGCGACAACGGCCGATTGCCCGGGCCTGCCGTGTCGGTGACGGAGGCGCGGGCCCTGCGCGACGTCGCGCGTCGGACCTGGCGCTACTTCGAGACGTTTGTCACTGCGGCAGACCACCACCTGCCACCTGACAACGTGCAGGAAGATCCGATCCTGGCGGTCGCCCACCGGACCTCACCGACCAACATGGGCCTCTACCTGCTGGCGACGGTCAGCGCCTGCGACTTTGGCTGGATCTCGCGTACCGAGATGGCCGACCGGCTCGACGCCACGCTCACCTCGATGGCATCGCTGCGGCGCTACCGGGGGCATTTCTTCAACTGGTACGACACGAGCGACCTGCGGGTGCTCGATCCGGGCTACGTCTCCTCGGTCGACAGCGGGAATCTCGCCGCGCACCTCGTAACCGCCAGCATGGCCTGTCGCGAAGCGGACGAGGTAGGGCACGGCAGCCTCGTGGCGCTCGAGGGCGTACGGGATGCGCTGGGACTGGCCCGGCTTGCCGCGGCGCTGCTGCCACCGGCAACGCCGGCCGGGCGCGCACTCGGCGATGACTACGCCGTTGCTCTGCGCGAGACCGCCCTGGCGCTGGCGGCGGGGCTCGCCCCGGCGGCGGACCGTGTCGTCGCCTTTCGCCGGGCCCTCGGGCCGGCGGTCGTCATGGCAGACGTGGCGCGCGCGCTGCACCACGGTCACCCGGATCCGGTGCACGAGGATCTCGTGTTCTGGTCAGAGGCGGTCCGCCGTGCCATCGACTCCCACCTAAGCGACCTGCTGCTCGGTGAAGACGCGCGCGCAGTCCGGCAGGCGCGGCTCGCCGCCATGGCGTCGACCCTGAAAGCCATGGCCATGGCCATGGACTTTGCCTTCCTCTTCAACACCGAGCGACGGCTGCTGTCCATCGGGTACCGGCCGGACGACCAGAGCCTCGACTACAACTGCTACGACCTGCTGGCCTCGGAGTCGCGCCTTGCAAGCTTCTTCGCCATTGCCAAAGGCGACGTGCCGGCACGCCACTGGTTTCGTCTCGGCCGCAGCGTGACGCTGGCCGGACGCGGCGCCGCGCTGATCTCCTGGTCCGGATCGATGTTCGAGTACCTGATGCCCTCGCTCGTCATGCGCGAACCGGCCGCGAGCATCATCGCCCAGACCAACGACCTTATCGTCCGCCGCCAGATCGACTATGCCGGGCAGCTCGGGCTGCCGTGGGGAATCTCCGAGTCCGCCTACAACGAACGCGACATCGACTTTACCTACCAGTATTCGAACTTCGGGATCCCGGACCTTGGCCTGAAGCGCGGGCTGCGCGATAACGCGGTGATCGCTCCGTACGCGACGGCGCTCGCGGCGATGCTGCGGCCGGGCAGTGCCGTGAAGAACTTCCAGGTGCTGGCGGCGGAGGGCGCCGAGGGCCGGTACGGATTTATCGAGGCGCTCGACTTTACGCCCCGGCGCCTGCCCGCGGGTTCGCGGGTCGCCCTCGTGCGCGCTTTCATGGCGCATCACCAGGGCATGACGGTGGTCGCGATCGGCAATACTCTGATGCAGGGTCGTATGCGTGAGCGGTTCCACGCCAGTCCCAGCGTCCGGGCCGCGGAGCTGCTGCTCCACGAGCGCCCGCCGCGCGACATCACGGTGAGCCGACCCTGGGTTCCCGAGCGGGCACCGCGCTTGCCGACCGCCGAATCGTCGACTGCCTCGACCCGCCGCTTCACCGATCCCGCCCGGTCGCCACTGCAGACGCAGCTACTCACCAACGGCCGTTACTCGGCCCTGCTGACGGGATCGGGTTCGGGCTACGGCCGCTGGCACGGTATTGCTGTTACGCGCTGGCGCGAGGACGCAGTCTGCGATGACCTCGGCAGCTTTCTCTACCTGCACGACCTGACGACCGGCGCGATCTGGTCGCCGTGCCAGCAACCCGTGGCGCTGGCCTCGGCCACGTACGAGGTCACGTTCGCGGAGGAGCGCGCGACCTTCACCTGTGTCACGGGCAGTCTGACGTCAACGCTCGAGGTGTTGGTGTCGCCCGAGGAGGATGCCGAGGCCCGCTGTCTCACGCTTATCAACAACGGCCTGGAGACGCGGCTTATCGAGGTGACTTCGTACCTCGAGATCGTGCTTGCGCCGCTCGCGGCGGACATCGCGCATCCGGCTTTCTCGAAGCTGTTCATCGAGACCGATTACGACGCGGGGAGTGGTGCCCTGCTCGCGACGCGGCGACAGCGGGAAACCACCGACGTCGAGATCTGGGCTTCGCACCACCTGGTCCTCGACGGGGAGGCCGCGGGCCCGTTGAGCCACGAGACCGATCGCCGGCGCTTTCTCGGCCGGGGCCGTGGTCCGCGCGAGGCCATCGAGGCGGCCCCGGCCGCCCCGTTATCCGGTACCACGGGGTTTGTGCTGGACGCGATCTTCAGTCTTCGGCAGGCGGTGCGCATCGCGCCTGGCAAAACGGCGCGGCTCACGTTCTGGACCGGGGTTGCGCCAACGCGCGCCGCGGCCGTGGGCCTCGTCGATCGCCACCGGGGCAGCAATGCCTTTTCCCGCGCGAGCCTGCTCGCCTGGACGCACGCCCAGGTACAGCTGCGCCATCTCGGCGTGGCGGCGGCCGATGCCTGCCTCTTCCAGCGTCTCGCCGGGCACCTGATCTACAGCCAGCCGGATCTGCGGTCCGCGAGCACCGCGGTGGCATCGGGGCGTGGTGGCCCGCGGGATCTGTGGGCCCTTGGCATCTCGGGCGACCGGCCGATCGTGCTGTTGCGAATTGACGACGCCACGGATCTCGGTCTCGTGCGGGAGCTGCTCCTCGCGCACGAGTACTGGCAGAACAAGGGTCTGGACGTCGACCTCGTCGTACTGAACGAGCGCGCATCGTCCTACGTGCAGGATCTGCAGAACGAGCTCGACGCCGCCGCCCGCACCAGCCAGTCGCGACGCCGGCTGCCCCGGGCCGGCGCCACGAACTCGGTGTTCGTGTTCCGCGCCGATCTTCTGGCGCCGGCCCAGTGCGAACTGTTACGCGCCATTGCGCGGATCGTGCTCTACGCCCCACGCGGCACGCTGGTCGAGCAACTCGATCGGCGGGATCGCACGGCCATGCCAGCACCGACCCGTCGCTGGCGGACGCCACTGCGGCACCGGCCGGTCGAGCTGCCGCCCGTCACGGCGGGATCGCTCGCCTACTTCAATGGTCTGGGCGGGTTTACCGACGACGGCCGGGAGTACGTCACGACGCTGCGCGACCGGCAGGTGACGCCCGCACCGTGGATCAACGTGATCGCGAACCCGGGCTTTGGCTTCCAGGTGGCGGTCGAGGGCTCGGGTTACACGTGGTCGGTCAACAGCAAGGAGAACCAGCTGACGCCCTGGTCGAACGATCCGGTAACCGACCGCTCGGGCGAGGCCATCTACCTGCGCGACGAGCGCAGCGGCGAGGTCTGGAGCCCCACCGCCTCGCCCGTCCGCCTGCCGAACGCGACCTACCGGGCGCGACACGGCCAGGGCTACAGCCGCTTCGAACACGCCTCCCACGGCGTCCTGTCGGATATGGTCCAGTTCGTACCGGTTGATGATCCGGTGCGGATCGTCCGCCTGCGCCTGACGAACCGGGGTGACGAGGCGCGGGACCTGTCGGTGACGACGTACGCCGAGTGGGTACTCGGGACGACGCGGATGCCCGGGGCGGGCTCGATCACCACCGTCATCGATCCGGACTGTCGGGCGCTGCTGGCGACCAATGGCTGGAACACGGCCTACGGCAATCGCACGGCCTTCGCGGATCTCGGCGGTGCGCAGACGCACTGGACGGCGGATCGCACGGAATTCATCGGTCGCGGCGGCTCGCTAGCATTGCCGGCCGCGCTGCGTTCGAGCGCGATGCTGTCCGGTCGCGCAGGCCGCACGCTCGACCCGTGCGCCGTACTGCAGGCACCACTGCACCTCGAACCCGGTGCCTCGGTCGAGGTGGTCTATCTGCTCGGCGACGCGTCCGGGGTCGACGAGGCACGGGCGATGGTCCTTAAGTACCGCGCGGCGGATCTCGACCAGGTGTTCGGCAGGGTTCTCGCGCAGTGGGACGATCTCCTTGGCGAGGTCACGGTGTTGACGCCGGACCGAAGCTTCGACCTGCTGATGAACCGG
Organism: uncultured Pseudomonadota bacterium; assembly: GCA_903890265.1. Taxonomy (GTDB): domain Bacteria; phylum Pseudomonadota; class Gammaproteobacteria; order Steroidobacterales; family Steroidobacteraceae; genus CAIKMS01. The sequence continues at coordinate 16,805 of CAITAM010000576.1, forward strand.
TGGCTGTTGTACCAGACGCTGTCCTGCCGTGTCTGGGCGCGGTCCGCCTTTTACCAGTCGGGCGGCGCGTACGGCTTTCGTGATCAGTTGCAGGACGGGCTCGCGCTGGCGAGGGCCCGACCGGCACTCGTGCGCGAGCACTTGCTGCGGGCGGCGGGCCGGCAGTTCGTGGAAGGGGATGTGCAGCATTGGTGGCTGCCGCATTCGGGCGAGGGCGTGCGTACCCGCATCGCCGACGACCGAATCTGGCTCGGCTACTGCGCCGCACGCTACGTCGCGGCGACGGGGGATGCCGGCGTCCTGGCGGAGACCGTGCCGTTTCTCGACGGCCCGGTGCTGCACGGCGGCGAGCACGAGTCCTTTTTCGCGGCGGTACCGAGCAGCACCGCTGCGTCGCTGTACGAGCATTGCGCCCTGGCGCTCGACCAGAGCCTTGCCGTCGGCGCCCACGGGCTGCCGCTGATCGGGACCGGGGACTGGAACGACGGCCTGAACCGGGTGGGGGTACTCGGCCAGGGCGAGAGCGTGTGGCTCGCCTGGTTTCTGCGCGCAACGATTCAGGCCTTCCTGCCCCATGCGCTGGCCCGCGGCGACGGCGCACGCGCCGAGCGCTGGCAGACCCACGCCGCCGCGCTGCGGGACGCGCTCGAGCAGGACGGCTGGGACGGGCGGTGGTATCGGCGGGCATTCTACGACGACGGGACGCCGCTCGGTTCCGCGACGAGCGGCGAGTGCTGCATCGATGCGATCGCCCAGTCCTGGAGCGTCATTGCCGGCGGGGGAGACCCGGCACGAGCCGCCCAGGCCATGGCGTCGGTTGAGAGCCTGCTCGTCAGGCCAGACGACGGGCTGGTCCTGCTTTTTACACCGCCGTTTGATCACGCCGTCCGCGACCCGGGTTACATCAAGGCCTACCCACCGGGAGTGCGGGAAAACGGCGGACAGTACACGCACGCCGGCGTCTGGACTGTCATGGCGCTTGCCGAGCAGGGCAAGGGCGACGCGGCACACCGGCTGTTCTCCTTCCTCGGGCCTGTCCACCACGCCTCGACCCGGCTGGGCGTCGAGCGCTACCGGGTGGAGCCCTACGTCGTGGCAGCCGATATCTACTCGGTTGCCCCGCACGCCGGGCGCGGTGGCTGGACGTGGTACACGGGCTCGGCCGCCTGGCTGTACCAGGCGGGCCTGCAAGCGATCCTGGGCCTGCGACTCGAAGGCAACCGGCTGCGGATGGCACCCTGTCTGCCGCGCGGCTGGCCGCGCGCCGACGTCACCTGGCGCTACCGCACCGCCGTCTATGCGATCGCGATTGAAAACCCCAGCGGCGTGAGCGTCGGCGTCAGCGCCATCCGCCTCGACGGCACGACGCTCGCGGACGGCGTGGACTCGGTAACCCTGAACGACGACGGGCGCCTGCACACGCTCGTCATCCGCCTCGGACCCGACGTCTGAATCTCTCCCTGGCAGCGCGCGACAGCGCACCGAGCGCTCGGCAGGCGGCGGGTAACCTCGATGGAACTACGCCACTCACGCGTCGTTTCATCGCAAACATCGCGCCAGGTCTGTAAGGAACCCTATGTACAGCGAACTCGATCTCAAGAAGCCCGCAGGGGCTGCGGCGACAGCGGAGAAGGCCGGTGACCGCACGCCTTACGCACTGCCCGCCCTGCCGTATTCGGAAGCGGCCCTCGAGCCCGTCATCTCGGCAAGAACGGTCGCCCTGCACCGGGGGATGCACCAGCGAGGCTATCTCGACAAAGTCGCGAAACTCGTGACAGGCACCCGGTTTGCCGGCCTGTCCCTCGAGGACATCGTGCGGGCTACGGCGGGCGTGGACGCGCACACGGCACTGTTCAACAATGCCGCCCAGGCGTGGAATCACGCGTTCTACTGGCGAAGCCTCACGCCCAACGGCGGTGGCCCGCTGCCGGCGCCGCTCGCGGCCCGCGTCGACGCGTCGTTCGGCAGTGCGGAGGCGCTGCGCAAGGCACTGAGTGCGGCCGCCGTGGGCCAGTTCGGCTCGGGCTGGGCATGGCTGGTGCAGGATGGCGGGACACTGCACGTCCTGGCGACCAGCAATGCCGGCACGCCGCTCACGGAGCGGCTGCGCCCGTTGCTCGTCATTGACGTGTGGGAGCATGCCTACTACCTCGACGTGCAGAACCGTCGTGCGGCCTACGTCGACGGGGTACTCGACAAGCTGATCAACTGGCAGTTCGCGGTCGACAACCTCGGCAGCCAACACTAGACCGGGTCGTCGGGACCCGCTCCGCCCGCGATACGGGACGGGGCGGGCCTCAGTCCCGATCGCCGGCAAGCTGCCGGGTATCGGTTTCGCGCGCGGCCTCCTCCGCCAGCGTCAGCTGCGCCTGCGGGTAGGCCTGCAGTCGTACCAGTGGGATCGGCGCACCGCTCAGGTCGGAAAAGCCGTAGGTGCCGTCGTCCAGCTTGGCGAGTGCGCGGTCGATCGCGAGGCGCGCCAGGGCGAGGTGGTCCGACACCCGCCGCCCGACCTCGTTGAGCGACTGGTCCTGCGCCCGGTCCTCCGCCTCGTTGGCCTGATGGTCCGCCGCGCTGCCCACCTCGCGGACCGACTCACGCTCGACATCGAGGGTGCGCAGCAGCTCAAGGCGTAGCGTGAGCAGGCGCGCCTTCTGCGTCGCGAGAAACTCAGCGTCGAGGGGCGGCACGGGCGAGGTCATGGGGCGCCCCGTTGCGAATGAGCATCCTGCATTGTTCTCCCTGCCACCGGCGTGGCACGGCGCCCTCGGTACCGTCTGCCGTCATTGGCCACGCACCGCAATGCCGGGTCCGGCGCTTCGGTCGGGTTGCGGGCGGGCCGAGCGGTGCGACGTCCGCCCGGATCGAGGTTCGAAGGGTCATTCATCGGCAGGGCTCCGCGGTACGGTGACGGTGGTCAGCAGCAGACCGCTACCCTACGACGAGCGGCAGAGCGAGTTTGTGCGCCGGCGCACCGAGCCGTGCCGATGACGCGCGCAGGCTCCTCTCATCGAGGCCCACCTCGGCCTTCCACTGTAGGCAGATACTCATGCAGCGCAACGAAGCCACGTCCGCACGATCCCAGGCCGGGGTATGGATCGATCATCGGCAGGCATGGGTCGTGCTGCTGTCGCCATCCGGCGCGCAGACCACGGTCATTCGGTCTGGCGTCGAGAAGCACCCGGAACGCAGCGGTGACTCACCAATGAAAGGACGGTACGAGTCCCTCCAGGTGCCCGCGGACGACCGCCAGCAGCGTGCGCTGACCGGCGCGCTCAACCGGTATTACGACGCGGTTGGCCTGACGATCAGGCTGTGCGACCGGATCCTCATCTTCGGACCCGGCGAAGCCAAGGGACAGTTCCGGGCGCGCCTCGGCCGGATGATGCTCGGTGAGCATGTCGAGGCGCTGCAGAGCGCGGACACGATGACCGAGCCGCAGGTCGTGGCCCGCGTACAGGAGTATTTCGGCCTCGGCGCCCGCCGCGTGCAGGCGCCGCGCTAGCGTCCGGCGTCACGCCCACTGGCCGGTGACGAGGGCTGGCGGCGTCGTTTCGGATGCCGCGACCCCCGGGATCAGGGACTTCGCCGGACGTCGAGACCGAAGTGGGCGCGGCCGATGGCTATCAGTGTCGCGTCGCCGGGATGAAGAACGGTTTCCATCGTCTCGCTGCGCGCAGCGATATCCGGGCGCGCCGCTCGCAGATACCGCAGCAACGCGTATCGCGCGTCACCCGGACCGGTCAGCAGGATGCCACCGAGATGATTCAGTGTGGCCGCCACGCGCGCAAAGAAGGACTTGTCGTCAGGGGCAGGCTCCCGTCCGTCGTGGCCGTTTTGGCGATGCAGGCTCTGTAGCGAGGTGTGTGAGTTGACCACCAACTTCGCCTGCTCGGACGCGTCCAGCCTGAACACCTCGGCCGCCTGGTGGTCAATCCACAGGACGGCGACGTGACGCGGGCTCATCCGGCGCACCGCGCGCGAGACCCGCGCGTCATTTGCTAGTTGCCGGCAGGTGTGCGGTCCAGTAGGCATCGACCAGTGCGCTTTGCGCCGCAAAGGCACCCGGCCGCCCCACCTTGTCTTTGTCGAACGACGGCGCGGCGGCCAGCGTTGCTTTCGGCACGGCGAGGATCAGCAGGTTCGTGGTCAGCGCCGATTTGAAGGCCGCCCAGGGGACCGGCGTATAGGTCAGGTTCATACCCCAGAGGCCACCGTGACCGACCACGAGGTAAGCAATCCGCCCCGTCGTCGGACTAAGCACGAGGTCCTCCACGGACCCCAGGCTGTCGTTGGCCGCATTGACGATGCTGACGCCGATCAATTGGTCCGAGCGATACACGACGTTGGCGCTCGTAACGGGCATCGCCATGGCGATCTGCTCCTGGCGCCACACCGAGACGTTGGCCATCGGCACCCTGCCGGTCTTAAGGTCAGCCACGTAGGCGCCGTAGGTGTCGCGCGCCGTGCCGAGCACGCTCTCGCAGGCTACCTGTTGGCCGCTCGAGGCGAGAATGCGTGCCGCCGCGAGCAGCGTGCGGACCTCGTAGCCGGGGCGGGCCCGCAGGTAGTGATTGGCCTCCGAATAACGATCACCGTAACTGTAGCCGTAGCCGTACACCGGGTAACCGTATCCGTAGCCTCCGCCATCGAGCCAGTAACCGTCCTTCTGCTGTTGCGTGTCGAAGGCCCGCAGGTCCACAAGGCACTGCTGCGCTGGCGAGGCGACGGGTGTCGCGGCTTCGGCCGATGTGAGTGTGGCGGCGAGCGCCAGTGCGCTCATGGCCAGGGCAGCCGTTATGCCCGATTGCCGGCCGACTGCGGCCGGCGGGTAGAACGTCGGTAGGGTTCTTTTCATCGGGAGTCTCCGTCGTTGAATGAATGAGCGACGAGTGTTTGATAAAGGCCCCGTGGCGTCTGTTCGTTGACCGACACTCGGTGACATGTACAGGCTTGCCGCTCGGGCGACGACGCTCTACCGGGCGCCAGGCTGAGCGCCGAATCCCGGCCGCCCGGCCGGCGCGCTACCGAACAGACTGCGGAGCCTGGCTGGGCGATCGTCGGTCATAGCGACCTGCGGACACACCGGTGTCGTGCCGGGCGCGCCACCGAACGACTCAGCGAATGACCTACCACAAGGATCGGACCATGGACCTGACCGAGGCAATTTTCGGCCGCCGTGCCACCCGGCACTACTCATCCGCCGACGTGGCAGAGGCAACCCTGGAGGGGTTAATCCATGCCGCGGTGCACGCCCCCAGCGCGCTCAACGGCCAGCCTTGGGCCTTTACGGTCGTGCGCGACCGCGCCCTGATGGGCCGCCTGTCGCGTGATGCAAAGGCACACCTCGTTGCCACCTCGCCGGCCGCAACGGACAGCCTGCACGGGCCGATGGCCGACGAACAGTTTCATATTTTCTACGACGCCCCGGTGTTGATACTGATTTCGGCGACGGCGGAGGGCCCGTGGGTGGTGGAGGACTGCGCGCTGGCCGCGCAGAACCTCATGCTCGCCGCGTACGCCGCCGGACTCGGCAGCTGCTGGATAGGCTCGGCCCAGACTTACCTCAATACCCGCGAGGGCAAGATGGCGCTCGACATGCCGGCGGCGTGGGTCTCGGTGGCGCCGATCATCATCGGGCACCCCACGGTCGTTACGGCACCGGTATCACGCAACCTGCCGCTGATCCGGTGGGTTGACTGACCGACTGACGAGGGCCCATCGGGCGGGGCCTACTGCGCCGTCCACCGTGCCGACGGTCGTGTCGTCGACGGGGCCGGGATGGTAAGGTCATGCGATGTCATCGCCCTTTGCCGCACTGTCCGCCCGTCTCGCCTCGGACGACATAGGCCTCGGGCCGGCCGTGCTCGCGGCGTCGGTGCTGAGCTGCCTCGGCCTTGGCACGTTCCTGTTGTTGCCGACGCTCGTCGAGGCCGCGGCGAGTGATCTGCATTTCAGCGAGTGGCAACTCGGCATTCTCTCGGCCGTGCTCTCCGGCGGCACGATGCTGGCGGGTCTTGTCGCGCCGCTCTGGATCCGGTCGGCGTCCTGGCAATGGGCGGCGGCACTCGCCCTCGGCGGGCTCGCCGCGGCCAATGCGGCGGCGCTCGCGATCCACGGTTTTGCCGGGTTCTGTGCACTCGAGGGCCTGGTCGGCTTCTTTGGCGGGTCACTCTATTCGCTGTCGCTGACGGTGCTGTCCGATGCCAAGCGGCCGGACCGGGCCTTTACCTGCGCGGTGGGTGCGCAGACGATCTATCAGGCGCTGGCGCTGGTCGCCGGTCCGTTCCTGATCGCCTCGGGCGGCATGAACGGGGTGCTCGCGTTTTTCATCGGTATTTCGGCTTCGGGGCTGCTGCTCGTTCGAGCCCTCCCCGAGCACGGCCATGGCGGCGATGTCAGCCACGGACCGGTCGGTGCGCTGCTGACCGTTCCGGTGATGCTGACACTCGCGGGCTGCTTCCTGTTCTACGTCAACATCGGTGCCTTCTGGACCTACATTGATCCCATCGGCCGGTCGGCCGGACTGAGCGCCGGTGCCATTGCCAATGCGCTGGCCGCGGCCACCGCGGCGAGCTTCCTCGGCGTCATTCTGACCTACGCCCTCGGTATCCGGGCAGGGTACGGCTGGCCCATTGCCGTCAGCGCCCTCGCGATCGCGCTGTCGGTCGGCGTGCTCTGGGTGCCGCCGACGCTGCTGGTACTCTTTCTGTCGAACAGCGTGTACGCGATCTGCTGGAACGTCTCGATGACCTACCAGTACAGCGCCGTCAACCACGTGGACACGAGCCGCCGGGCGGTTGCCCTCGCACCGTCGTTCCACAATGCCGGCAGTGCCGTCGGGCCCGCCATCGCGGCGTACGCCGTCGGGCCTGGCAATTTCACGGGCGTGCTGTGGCTCGTCTGTGGCAGTGTTACCGTGAGCGCGGCGTATTTCGGCCTTGCGCTCCAGTATCGCGGTCGGCAAGCGGCGCGCCCCGAGCGGCCGTTGCGGTGACTAGCGGTCGTCCGCATCGGGCGTTTGAGGCGCTCGCCATTCCGCAGTTTCCGGTCTTCGTCGGGACCTTCGTGCTGACGATGATGGCCGACAACGTCGAGCACGTGATCAGCTACTGGGTTGCGTTCCAGAATTTTCACTCGCCGTCGCTCGGTGGCTTCGCGGTGATCTCGCACTGGCTGCCGTATCTCCTTTTCTCGGTCGGTGTCGGTGCGCTGAACGATCGCCTCGACTCCCGGCGGCTGATCCAGGTCGGCGCCGCCTGCTTCATGCTGGTCTCCCTAGGCTGGGGTTACTTCTTCATCACGGACACCCTGACGATTCCCTGGGCGATGGCACTCCTCGTGCTGCACGGTATCGCCGGCGTCTTCTGGATGGTCTCGAGCCAGGTGCTGCTGTACGACATCGTCGGTGCCGACAAGCTGGCGAGCGCGGTCCGCCTGAACGCCACGGCC
>CAITAM010000577.1 GCA_903890265.1 uncultured Pseudomonadota bacterium
CAGCATTCACGCCAGCGATCCCCCACGAAGGTCATCCATCGCAAACCCCGACTCCGCGAGCGTTGCGCCGCCATCCACGACGATGGTCTGGCCGGTCACGAACTTGGCCGCGTCGCTCGCGAGGTAGAGCATCGCGTAGGCGATGTCGTTTGCCTCACCCATCGATCCCAGCGGGATGTAGTGCTCGATGCGTCGCCGGTTGTCCGGCTGGCTGAGCCGGCCGCGGTCCTTGGCGATGAAGCCTGGCTCCACACCGTTGACCGTAATGCCGTGCGGCGCGAGTTCAAGGGCGGCCGCCCGGATGAAGCCGTTGACGCCCGCTTTCGCCGCCGCGTAGTGCGCGGCGCTCGCCATGGCGACGCGCGGCCCGGTCACCGACGAGGTCACGAGCAGGCGCCCGCCCTGGCGGCGCATCATGGCCGGTAGCGCGGCACGGGTCAGCCAGAAACAGCTCTTGAGATTGAGCGTCAGGGCCTCGTCCAGGATGTCGGTCGTCATGTCGGCGAGCGCCGTCCAGCGGCAGCCCCCGGCGTTGTGCACGACGATATCCAGAGCACCGAACGCGGCGATGGCATCGCCAACCGCACGCTGGCAGCCCGCCTCGTCGGCTACGAACTCGGTAACGCCGGTGGTCAGTCCGGCCGCGTTCAGCCGTGTCGAGAGCTCGGCGGCGGGCTCCACCGAGCGGTTGGCGATCAGGACCGACGCGCCGGCCTCGGCGAGCGCCGTTGCCGTCGCGCCGCCGATACCGCGGGCCCCGCCCGTCACGAGCGCGACCTTCCCGTCGAGCCGAAAGGCCGTCCGTGCGTCCATCACTGGGCGTTCCCGGCGACGAGGTATTCGGCGGTGAACTGCCGCAGCACGCCGAGGTAGTGCTCGATGTCCTCGCGACACGTCGCCGGGCACATGAGCATCATGCTGTGGAACGGCGTGATCACCACACCGCGATTGAGGAAATAGACGTGCAGGAGCGCCTCGAGCAGGCCGTTCCGGCCAGCCGCCACGTCGCTCGCGTTACGCGGCGCATTCGGCGCGTACATCGTCTCGACGCGGGCCCCGCTGTGCGCCACGTACCAGGGCAAGCCGGCCTCGCGGATGACGCGCCGTGCGCCCTCGGCAAGCTCGCCCGCCAGCGCCAGCATGTGCGCGAAAGCCTCTTCGGTCAGCACCTTCTCGAGCACCACCCGGGCGGCCGCGACCTGCAGCGCACTGCCGGCCAGTGTACCGCCGAAGCCGAGGTGGGCACTCTGGCGCACCAGCGCGGGATTCGCCTTGGGCACGAGCGACCACAGCGCCGCGGCGACGTCCGCCGACAGGCCGTACACGCCGAGCGGTACCCCGCCGCCGATGGACTTGCCGACCACGAAGAAATCGTAGCTGAGGCCGTGCACCGCGCTGTAGCCGCCCGGACCGTTCGAAAACGTGTGCGTCTCGTCGATGATCAGCAACGTGCCGTAACGGGCGGTAAGCGCCCGCAGGCCGGCGTGGAACCCGGGCTCCGGGTCGATCATCCCGTAGTTGGTCATCACGGGCTCGGTCAGCACGCAGGCGACGTCGCCCGTGGCGAGCGCGGCCTCGACGGCGGCGAGATCGTTGAATTCAACGACGACCGAGACGGCGTCGTGGTCGACGGCATTGGCATGGATGCCGTTACGCATGACCACCTTCGTGCCGTCGAGCGCGACATGGGCTTCCTCGACCGAACCGTGGTAGCAGCCATTGAACACGAGGACCTTGCGCCGGCCGGTGACCATGCGGGCGATGCGGATGACGGCCCGGTTCGCGTCGCTTGCGGACGTCGTGAAGCCCCAGTACGGCAGCGAGAACCGTCGCTGCAGTTCCGCACCCACGAACGCCGCGTCCGGGGTCGGCAACATGAACGTCGCGCCCCGGCTGAGCCGTTCGGCAAGTGCCGCCGTGATG
>CAITAM010000578.1 GCA_903890265.1 uncultured Pseudomonadota bacterium
GTCCACCATCGCCTATCTCAGTGCCCGGACGACGGTCTACACCGTGACCAACCGCCGGGTGGCCGTACGCACCGGCATTGCGTTCACCTTCACCGTCAACCTGCCGTTCGCGCTCATCGACTCCGTGGACCTTGACCCGCGCGGCGCGCAGGCCGGTGACGTGGTGCTGACGCTCACGGCCGGCGAGCGCGTGAGCTACGCGATGTGCTGGCCGAGTGTCCGTCCCTGGCACTACCGCAGCCCGCGGCCGATGCTCCGCTGTCTCAACGATGCGCGCGGCGCCGGCGAAGTGCTGGCCCGAGCCATCGCGAGTTCGGCCGCCGTGGCCGTTACGGTCAAGCGCCGGGTGGAGCCCGCCGCAGCGCCGACTCACGAGCCGGTTGCGGCATGAACGCCGGTCATCCCTCTGCACCGATCGAGACCGTTCCCCGCGGTGCGCTGATCGCGGCCGGCATCCTCGTGGTCATGACCATCGTGCTCGCGGCGACGGCCCGCCTGACCGGCGTCGGCGTGACCCGTCAGCCCGAGGTGCCCCTCGTGTCGAGCGTCGACGTGTACTTCGGCGATCGGCCGGATGGCACCGTCGTCGTCTCCCGGGCGCCGGATGGTCGCGAGATCGGCCGGCTCGCGCCGGGCACCAACGGCTTCGCGCGCAGCACGCTGCGCGGGCTCGTTCGCGAGCGCAAGCGGTCGAAGATCGGGCCTGACGCGCCGTTTACGCTCAGCCGCTGGGCCGACGGCCGCTTGTCCCTGAGTGACCGTGCGACGGGACGCAATATTGATCTCGACGTCTTTGGACCCACCAACGCTGCCGTTTTCGCCGAGCTGGAACTTGCCGGCAGCCGCTGAGGAGACCCTGTCATGAGCCATACGCAAGCCCTGCGCGACGACGCGATCCCCGGCCTGATCCTCAGCGCCGAGGATGCCACGCGCGTCGCGAAGCAGAACACGCTGCTGACGCCGCGTTTCTATACCACCGACTTCGCCGCCATGGATCGCGTCGACGTGAACCCCGTGCGCGCGGAATTCGAGGCGCTGATGGAGGAATTCGAGCGCGACGTCAACCGCGACCATTTCCAGCGGACCGACGAATTCGCCGCCGAGCTGCGCGAGCTGCCGGAAGACCTGCGACAGGAATTCCTCGATTTTCTGGTGAGTTCGGTCACGGCCGAGTTCTCCGGCTGCGTGCTCTACAGCGATATCAAGCGCAAGTGCGCCAATGAAGACATGAAGCGGCTGATGGGCTACATGGCGCGCGACGAGGCCCGCCACGCCGGCTTCATCAACCAGGCGCTGAAGGATTTCGGGCTGGCGGTGGACCTTGGCTTTCTGCGGCGCGACAAGAAGTACACCTTCTTCAAGCCGAAATTCATTTTTTATGCGACCTACCTGTCGGAAAAGATCGGCTACGCCCGCTACATCTCGATCTACCGCCAGCTCGAGCGTCACCCGGAAAAGCGCTTTCACCCGATCTTTCGCTGGTTCGAGCGCTGGTGCAACGACGAGTTCCGTCATGGCGAGGCCTTCGCCCTGCTGA
>CAITAM010000579.1 GCA_903890265.1 uncultured Pseudomonadota bacterium
CAAGCAGTGCCGAGGCCCGCGTCAGGCGCAGCTGCTCGTCACCGGCGAGCGCGTGCGCCGCACTCGCCAGGGTCGCGAGCCGCTCGGTGAAGAACGCGCGGGCACCGCGGCCGGGTGGCAGCGCCGCGGAATCCCGCAGCGCCGTAAACGACATGCCGGCATGGCAGTCGGGGTTCGAGGCGCCGGCCGGCAGGCGGGCGGCGTGGTCCGCGGCGTAGACCATGGCATGCATCAGATCGACGCCGAGCGCGAGTGCCCGGGCCTTGTCGGGATCGGTGGCCGGCAGTGACCAGGCGTAGGCGAGGAGCCTCAGCATCAGGCTGTAGCAGGCATTGGCGAGATCAACCGCCGCGACCGCCGCCGGGTCCTCGATCCAGACCCGGCCCTCGGGCCGGGGCGGGCGCCTCAGCACCGGGTTGGTGGCGGCCGGAAAGGCCGGCACGAAGGCCGGGTTCGCGGCCAGCAGTTCGCCGTAGTCGCGCCGGATCGCCGTGAACCGCTCGAAGTGCGAGTCCGCGTGCGCCGACGGCGAGCCCTCACCTTGCCTGACGATCGCGTCCAGGGCGTTGAGTGCGGTGCCGAGGCAGCGCACCGGGCGGGCATCGGCGAAGCCCCAGTCGGCACCGCTGAACTGCAGTGCGGGATCGCCACAAAACGCCGCGTCCTCACCGACCGCCGCGGCGAAGTCGATCAGGCTCTGCTTCAGCGTCGAGTAGAACTCGCCGACCGTCGCGTAGTCGAGCCCGGTCGGAATCAGGCGCAGGCTCGTGCCGGTGCGCACGAACGGCCGGTCCGTGGCAAAGCCCGCGCCCTCGGGCTCGACCGAGTCGTGCGGGCGCTCGAGGAAAATGAAGTGCTGCAGGGTGGCGGCGTTGAACGGCGCGAGCTTCACCGTGACGCTGGCCGGCAGGAAGCCGGGATCCAGCGGAAAGTTGGTCCGACCGATCCGCGGCGCGGCGCCGAGCGCCGTCGTGATGTTCCAGACGGCCGCGAGATGACCCATTTCCTCGACGGCGACCGCGAGGATCGCCTGCCGCCAGCGACCGACGGCAGCAGCCTCCGGGTCGCTCAGGCCGCCCTCCCCGGGGCCCTTCAGGCTGAAGGCGGCGTAGAGGTAGGTGCACATGAGGTTGTGCTCGAGCTCGGCCGCCTCGTACAGGGCATGCACGAGGAGTTCGCGGTCGGCGGGGATACGGGCAACGGGCTCGATCGATGGCATCTGAAGACTCCGGCTTACCTGTCCATGGTCGCAAGGGTGCGCATCCTGCGCGATCGGGTCGCTGCCTGGCGCACGCGCGTCTCAGCGGCCCGGCGGCCGCAGGTAGTCCGGCAGCGGGATGAACTCGGTCTCGCCCGGCACGCCGCTGAAGCGCTGCTCCTGCCAGTCGAGCATGGCCTGTTCGAGCCGCTCCTTGCTGTGCGAGACGAAGTTCCAGGCGAGATGGCGCGGACCGTCGAGTGGCGCGCCGCCCAGGATCGCGATTTCGGTCGTGCCGGAGCCCGCTGCCGCGTGCACCAGCGACAGCGACGCGCCGTCGTCCGCGACGGCGAGGGTCCGTGCCGGCACGTGCACGTCATTGAGCAGCAGTGCGCCATCGAGCGGGTACACCGCGACTTCCGGCGCGGGGGAGGCCAGGTCCAGCCGCGCGCCGGCGGGCAGCGACACGTGCAGAAAGAGCGTCGGCGACGCCGTGACGACCGGCGACGTGCGGCCCTCAAGGCTGCCGACCAGCACCCGCACCGTGACCCCGTCGCGCTGGTACACCGGCATCCGGTCCGCGGGCACGTGGGCAAACGACGGCGCCACTTCCTCGAGGTCCCGCGGCAGTCCGACCCACATCTGCAGTCCGTGCATGCGCTGGGCGACGTCGCGCAGGTCGTCGGGCGTGCGCTCCGAATGGACGATGCCGCGGCCGGCGGTCATCCAGTTGATGGCACCGGGCTCGATGCGCTGCACGGAGCCGACGCTGTCCCGGTGCAGCATGGCTCCGTCAAACAGGTACGTCACCGTGGCGAGGCCGATATGGGGGTGTGGCCTGACATCGAAGTTCTGGCCGGGCTGGAGCACGGTCGGGCCGAAATGGTCGAGGAACACGAAGGGACCGACGGTACGGCGCGCGGCGGCGGGCAGCAGCCGCGCGACCATGAACCCGCCGCCGAGGTCCTTGCTCTGGCCGTTGACCAACGTGACCATGTCAGGACTCCAGCGCAAGCGTGGTGTGGATTTCCGTGCTGACCGAGGTCATCAGCTTATGCACCGGGCATTTCTCCGCGATGGCAAGCAGCTCCTCGAGCTGCGCCGGCGACAGCGGACCGCGGACCGTCATGCGGGCGCTGAGCACGTACCTGCCGCTGCGCTCGCCGCTGGCGTCGCGATCCACGCTGACCCGGACGTCCTCGACCGGCAGGGCCTTGCGGCGGGCGTACCACAGCACGGTCATGGCCTTGCAGGCGCCCAGCGCGGCGTCATAGAGATCGTGCGGGTTCGGGCCGGTTCCGTCACCGCCGTCCGCCACCGTGCCATCGGCCGTCAGCGTCGCGCTGCCGAAGCGCACCGTCTGGCCCAGCTTCAGCGCCGGGTCGTGCTGGATCTCGATGGTCATGGCGGACTCCGGCGGTCGGGCAGGGCACGGGAGACGCCCGATCATAACGAACCCACCCCGGGACCACAGCGGTTCCCCGGGATTGCCGGCCGCGAGGTGTTTGTTGCGGCGCGGGAAAAATTTTTACGGATGGAATGTAATAACCCCGCGCCCCGCGCGGTCTTATTCTGCGTGAGACGCCTCGGCCAGACGCCAGACGTCCGCGTAATTTACCAACACGAGGATCTTTACCATGTCCAAGAATCTCTCCGGTGCTGCGATCGCGACGGCTGCTGCTCTCCTCTTCAGCGTGGCCGCGGTCAGCACCGCCACCGCCGACGAAGCCAAGATGCACTGCGATGGCGCGAACGCCTGCAAGGGCCAGTCGGCCTGCAAGACCGCCCACAACGCCTGCAAGGGCCAGAACTCGTGCAAGGGCACGGGCTTCGTCGAGATGAGCAAGAAGGATTGCGACGCGGCGAAGGCTGCCAAGAAGTAAGTCCGGTCTGATGTTGTCGGCGCGGGCGGGGCCGTTGCCCCGCCCGTGTCCGGCTAATGCTGGAGTCGCTGCCGGTGAACAATCTGGGTTTCGGGCTCGGGCTTCGCCCGGACCATTACGAGGACCTGCTCGAGCGGCGACCCGACCTTGGCTTCGTCGAAGCGCTGACCGAGAACTACCTGATCCCGGGCGGTCGGCCGCTGCACTACCTTGAGCGCGTCCGCGCGCACTACCCGGTCGTTCTGCACGGCGTGTCGCTGTCGATCGGCTCGACGGCACCGCTCGACCGCGGCTACCTCGCGGACCTCGGCAGGCTCGCACGCCGGATCGAGCCCGAGTGGATCTCCGATCACCTCTGCTGGACGGGCGTGGATGGCGTCAATCTGCACGACCTGATGCCCCTGCCGTACACCGAGGCGGCGCTTGCGCACCTCGTGCCGCGTATTCACGCGGTCCAGGAGTCGATCGGGCGCCGGCTCGTGCTGGAAAACGTCTCGAGCTACCTGAGTTATGCCGACTCCGAGATGACGGAGTGGGAGTTTATCGCCGAGCTCAGCCGACGCAGCGACTGCCTGCTGCTGCTCGACGTTAACAACGTCTACGTCAACAGCGTCAACCACGGTTTTGATCCCGACGCCTTCGTCCGTGGCGTGCCGGCCGAGCGCGTGGTGCAGATTCACCTCGCGGGCCACGAACGCCAGGGTGATTTCATCATCGATACGCACGACTCGCCGGTCATCGAGCCCGTCTGGGCGCTGTACCAGCGCACCGTCCGCCTGCTCGGGCCCCGCTCGACCATGATCGAGCGCGATGCCAACATTCCGCCGCTCGCCGAACTGCTGGACGAATTACGAACCGCCGAGCGACTGGCCTCGATCGAGGCAGCGGCGTGAGCGCGCTCGCCGAACTGCAGCGCCGTTTCCAGCGCGACGTGCTCGAGCGATCCGAGCACGCGACGGTGCTTTTCGACCGGCCGGCTGACGTGGATCTCGCGCCACGGCGCGCGGCCTACGTCGAGGGTTATCGGGGGCGGCTCGCCGAAGCACTCGGCACGAGCTACGCGGTGTTGCGGACGGTGCTGGGGGATGAGGACTTTGACACGCTCGTCCGCCGGTACATCGAAGGTCATCGCTCGACCCACTACTCGATCCGTTATTACGGCGCGGACCTGGCCGGCTTTGTCGGCAGCGAGATTGCGGGGGTACGCGGCCAGACGCTGGCCGAACTGGCCCGGTTCGAGTGGACGCTGGCGGAGGTCTTTGATGCCGCCGATGACGTCCCGCTCGCGCCGGAGGCGCTTGCCAGCGTCCCGCCGGCGGCATGGTCCGAGGTGCGATTCGAGCCGCGCGCGTCGTTGAGGCGCCTGCGCCTGACGACGACGGCCGTGGAGTGGTGGCGGTACGCGAGTGGCGTCACTGCCGAGCCGCCGCGCTTCGAGGCCGGTGCGCCAACCGAGTGGGTACTGTGGCGGCAGGGCCTGCGGACACTCTTTCGTTCGCTCAATCCAATCGAGGTGACCGCCCTCGACGGGCTGTGCCGCGGATTGAGCTTTGGCGAACTCTGCGAGGCGCTCGCCGACTCGGTCGAGCCCGAGGCGGTGGCGCTGACAGCGGCATCGTTTCTGCGCACGTCGCTTGCGGAAGAACTCCTCGCGGTCCTCGTCCTGCCGTCCGCGGCCGGGTGAATCCCCCGCCACAGCGGGCTCTCGCGGCACGCCTCGCCGGTTCGCTGCTCGTGGCCGCCGCATCGCTGGTCGGGCTCGGGCCCCCGGCGCGGGCGGCGGTGGTCCTGACGGCCGGCGAGGCAACCATCGCCCTTGAGACAACGGGCCCGCCGCCCCGGGTCGGGCTATCCCGCCTGCAGACCTGGGTGACCGGTGCCGCGGCCATCGTCCGCGGGTACTACGGCACCTTCCCGGTGCCGCGCGTGAGTATCGTCATCACCGTGCGTGGTGCGGGTGCAGGCGTCGACGGCGGGCGGACGTTTGGCGGGACGTCGCCACGCATCGAAGTGGAAGTGGGCAAACTGGTCAGTGACGAGGCCCTCACCGACGACTGGGTGCTCGTCCACGAAATGGTGCACCTCGCGCTGCCGGAGGTCGATGACGAGCAGAACTGGCTGGCGGAGGGCATCGCCACCTACGTCGAGGGTGTCGCCCGCGTCCAGGCCGGCAACCTCGCGGCCGATGCGCTGTGGCAGGAGTACTTCTCCGACATGCCACGGGGGCTGCCGGGAGTCGGCGATCGCGGCCTCGACCACACGCACACCTGGGCCCGCACCTACTGGGGCGGTGCGCTGTACTGTCTCGTGGCGGACGTGCGCATTCACCAGCAGACCGCCAACCGGCGTGGCCTCAGCGATGCCCTGCGTGCAATCCGTGACGCCGGCGGCGGGATGCGCGAGGTCTGGTCGGTGAAACGCATCCTCGACGCGGGCGACGCGGCCACAGGCACCACGGTACTCGCCGACCTCTACCACGACATGGCCGAGCAGCCCTCGGCGCCTGACCTTGCGCGGCTGTTCCGTGATCTGGGCGTCGAGGCCGTGAGCGGCGGCGTGCGCCTGCGCGACGACGCGCCGCTCGCCGCGGTTCGACGGGCCATCACGGCACCGCCCGCCCGGCGCCCGTAGGGGTCAGCGCAGGCTGCGCAGGGTGGCCACCACTTCGGCGCGGCAGGCGTCGACGGCATCGACGATGGGTTCGGCATCGGCGTCGCGCGTGCCAAGCCCCTCCCAGTGATCGCGCCAGACCTCGAGCAGGCGCTGCGCCTTGAGCGTCACCGGCGCCGGCATGGTCGCGCCGTAGTCGCTGATGGTCTGCACGTAGACCCACCCGGTGCGCGGACTGCCGCGCACCGGGTCGTGGTCGTAGTGGGCGCGGTACACAACTTCCTGCATCTGCGACAGGGCGCCGAGCATCTGAAACGCCGCGTCACGGGTCGTCCGGTTCGCCTCGCTGCGCTCGGCGCGCCAGGTCGAATGGCTGAAGCTCGTGAGCGCAATCGTCAGGCTGATGAGCGCAATCGCGTTGTTGCGAAGCTGTGCCCGCAGGCTGGTCATGGCTTCGTGTAGCGCTTCAGCCAGCGGTCGACCGCGAGCGGACCGGCGCCGGCAATCGCCAGCCAGATGAAGAGCGCGAGGTACTCGGTCTCATCAAAGCCCAGCAGCGACTCCAGGGAATTGACCTCGTCCCACTTCGCCGACTTGATGGCGACGATCATGGTAACGCCGAGCGCGCCGGCCGAAATCCGCGTCATGAAGCCGAGCAGCAGGAAAATGCCACCGAAGAATTCGATGCCGGAGACGAACGGCGTCAGCACGTGCGGGAAGGGAATTCCCCAGCCGATGAAGTTCTCCGTGATCTGCGGCAGGTTGTTCAGTTTTCCCCAGCCGCTCAGCATGAATTCATAGCCACAGACGATGCGCGCAAAGAGCGGCGCGAGCCATTCGAAATAGCGAGACGTCCGCTCTGGCCAGCCAATCAACCAGTCAATTACCTGTTTCATCATCATTCCCTTGCGTTTAAGCACAATGGCCATCGCTGGCCGCGAGTCATACCGCCCGGTGTCGTTCCGGGCCGTTCCGAACCAATGCCGGCGGCGCACGCTGCCGCCGGTCCCTCAATAGCGCGTCGTCAGGGCGGTCAGCCACTCCGGCGAGGCCGCGACGAGCCAGGACTCCAGGTGCCGGTCGGCACCCGACAGTACCAAGATTCCGAGCACGAGGAGCGCCGCCCCGAGCAATCGCTTGCCCCGCTCGGCAAACAGCGCGAGCGAACCCCGGTTGCGGCTCAGCGCCGTGCGCGACAGCGTGCCGATGACGAGCATCGGCAGGCTCGCGCCGAGGCCGAAGACCGCCATCAGGAGCGCGACACGGCCAAGATCCCGGCCCTGGCTGGCGAGGGTGGCGGCAGCGCCGAGCGTCGGACCGACGCAGGGGCTCCAGACCAGCCCGAGCAGCAGGCCGAGCGCAAACTGCCCGCCGACGCCGCCAAGCTGCACGTGCGCGAGCAGCGCGTGGCCCGGGCTCGTCGCCCGCGCGGCGAGGTTCGCAAAGTGCATCTGCAACACGGGCGACAGCAGCAGCACGGCCACGGCGATCATGAGCACCGCGCCGAACTGGCGCAGCGAGTCGCCGTCGAGCCCGATCGCCGCACCGACGCTGGCGAGCAGCACCCCCACGACCGTGAACGACAGGGCGACGCCCGCGGCCAGTCCGAGCGGGCCCCGCGGGTGGGCCGAGACCGCCGATCCCATGAGGATCGGGATCAGCGGCAGCACGCACGGCGACAGGGTCGACAACACCCCCGCGAGGGCGCTCAGACCGTAGGTGGCGAGTAGGGGGAACATGGCAGCGGGTGCGCCTCAGCCCGTGGTCGTGAGCGCGGCGTGCAGCAGCCCGGCAAGGTGCTCGCGATCGGTCTGGCCGGTGCCGCGGGCCACTTCCTTGCCGCCACGAAAGACCACGATCGTGCTCTGGGTGACGACGTTGAGCGACTTTTTCAGGGCCTTCTCGCTGTCAAAGTCGGCCACGAGCACGGTCAGGTCCTTGAATTCGCCGTCGCCGGACAGCTGCTTCAGGACCGGCGCCTGGGCGCGGCAGGTAGGGCACCAGTCGGCGTGGAACACGACCGCCACCGGCTTTCCGCTGGCGAGCAGGCCGTCGAACGCGGCCTTCGTGTACGGCGCCTCGGCGGCGAGCGATGGCATGGCGAAGACCGAGAGCAGCAGAGAGACAAGGGCGAACACGCGACGCATGGGACCTCCAGGGATGGACAGACGGAACGAACGGCTTCGTGCCCGATAAGACCGGGCGGGCGCCGTAAATGTCACGGCCGGGCCAATGTACCGCTCCGGAGAAGAGTGGCGTGAGTGGCGCGGCGCGCCCGCGTGGTGCGATGCGGCAGTGCGGCTCGCTCGCGGGACTGGCCACCGCGGCGGTACCATCGGCGCCTGGCCGCGCTCCCGCGGCGCCGGCCGACTGCCGATTGGAGATCACCGTGCGACGACTTGCGCTGCTGGCTGCCCTTTATACGTGCCTCACCCTGCCGTCGGTCGCGGCGTCGCCACCGGCGCCCGAGCCGCTGACGGTGATTCGTGCGGGCCGGCTGGTTGACGTGGTGGCGGGCCGGGTGCTGACCGATCAGCTTGTCATCGTCCGCGGCAAGAAAATCGAGGCCGTCGGTTCGGCGCTCGCCATTCCGGCGGGTGCCGAGGTCATCGATCTGAGCGGCATGACGGTCCTGCCGGGCCTCGTCGACTGTCACACGCACCTGGCGGACATCGCCTCCGAGGAGCCGCTCGCGGTCGTGCAGCGTTCGGCGGTCGAGCTGGCCTATGCCACGCTGCCGAATCCCCGGCTGACGCTGCTGGCGGGATTCACGACCGTGCGCGACGTCGGGGTCTATCGCGCGCTGAACGACGTGGCCATGCGCGACGCGATCGACGCCGGTCTCATCCCGGGGCCGCGGATGTACGTGGCGGGCGCGTACGTGACGATCAGCGAGGGCGCGGGGGCCATGACCGGACTCGCGCCGGACGTGATTCTGCCGAAGGACCTCCGTTTTGGTGAGGCGAACAGCCCCTGGGAGGTCCGGCAGCGGATCCGCGAGCTCGCGCACCGTGGCGCCGATCACATCAAGGTGCTCGCCACCGGCGCCGTGCTGACGCACGGCAGTAACCCGAAGTCGATCGAGTTCACGCCCGAGGAGCTGCAGGCCGCCGTCAGCGAGGCCGCCAACTTCGGCCTCAAAGTCGAGGCGCACGCCCACGCGCCCGAGGGGATCAAGAACGCGATCCGGGCCGGGGTGGCGTCCATCGAGCACGCGACCCTGATTGATGACGAGGGCATTGCGCTGGCCAAGAAGGCCGGCACGTACCTCGACATGGATATCTATGACGGCGAGTGCATCCAGAGCTCACCCAACACGCCGGCCGACTTCCTCGAGCACGACCGCGGTCTGGACGAGGCCCAGCGGCAGAACTTCAGGAAGGCCGTCCGGGCCGGCGTGAAGATGGCCTACGGCACGGACGCCGGCGTCTGTCCGCACGGCATCAATGCGAGGCAGTTTGCCTTCATGGTGCGCTACGGGATGACGCCGATGCAGGCGATCCAGGCCGCCACGGTCAATGCCGCGGACCTGATCGGCCACCCGGAGCTGTTCGGCTCCGTCACGAGCGGCAAGTCGGCGGACATCATCGCCGTGCACGGTGATCCGACAGTCGACGTCAGCGTGCTGGAGCACGTCAGCTTCGTCATGAAGGAAGGGCACGTGTACAAGGACGAAAAGTAACCCGGGTCCGCACGGGCGGCATCGCGGGCGCAGAACCCGGGGCCGCCGCGCCCGCCCGCTGTCCTCGCATTATTTGACGCAGGTCTCAGTGGCGTCGCCTGCCGGCGCCGGAGATGACATATCCGCCCGGAACCGCACCTAACCGGTACGCAGTTCCGCGCCCGCCAGGCCCCGTAGCGCGCAGATTCACGCCGCCAGCCGCCGCACTCACGCGAGCGTGCCGGAGCCCGGCCAGTCGGCGCCTGCGGAGATGTCTGGATGATCGCGAAGAAAGCGGCCACGACCGTCCTTGGATTTTGTCTCGCCCTGTCCTTTGCCGAAGGAGCGCTCGCCGAGTCGTCGCCCGCGCGGCTGAGCGGCCTGTCGCATGGCAGGCACCTGCACCTCATCAATTCCAATCCCGACGATTTCGACACGTCGACCTCGGCGACCGCGAGTCCCGCGATGACCTTCCACGGCGGCGTCGTGCTTGGACAGCTGTCGGTCCGCCTGCTCTACGCCGGGCCGAGCTGGAGCAACCAGGCCTTCGTGGCGGACAAAATCGCCGGATTCGACAGCTTCTTTGCCGGATTCGGCGGCTCGTCGTACGCCGCGACCGCCCAGGAATACAGCGGCTCGAACGGCGCCGTCGGTCCGACCATTCACTACCAGGGCCATGGCACGCCGCTCGCCACGTCCCTTGATGGCGAGTCCATGCAGGACGTGGCGACGGCCGCGTGCAACGAGTACGCGGCCAATGCCGCGACCATGCCGAACCCCGGCAGCGAACTCATCATGATCGTCAGCGACATGAAGCGTCCGTCGGGCGGCAAGTACTGTGCGTACCACAGTGCCGCCACCTGCGATAACGGGCAGATGATCCAGTTCGGCTTCGTCTGGAACCTCGACGGCGACCCGTCGTGCACGGTGCAGGACGCGGCCACGGGCCACTCGCAGGGTCTCGCGTCGCTCGTCAACGTCACGGCGCACGAAGTTCAGGAAACCCGCTCCGACCCGCACCTCGATGCCTGGTTCGACAGCAGCAACAACGAAATTGGTGACAAGTGCGCGTGGAGCTTTGGTGCCACGCCGGTCACGCTCAGTAACGGCAGCCAGTGGAAATTGCAGGGTGAGTGGTCGAACGCCGCCTTCAATGTCGGGACGGGCTTCCCGAATGCCAGTGGGCAGCCCGGGTGCATCGATCACGTGGCCGGTACCACGTCGGGGGCACCCCGGTGACGCCGTCGGTCGCCGCACCGTCGAGCCTGACGCTCACGAGTACGCTGCGCTGTCCGGCCACGGCGATCGGCGCCTCGGCGTCGTGCACGGGCTCCGCGGTCGTCATGGCCACGGGCGGGGCGGTGGTGCTGGGCGCGCAGCCGGTCACGGTCACCGGCAGCGCGACGGCCTTCACGGTAACGGGCGGTACCTGCACCGCGAAGCGGACGCTCGCGGCCGGAACGAGCTGCAGCGTGGGTAGCGTCAAATTCTCGCCGACCACGGTCGGCTCGCAGAGCGCGACGCTGGTGGTGGCCGGGGCCGCCACGAGCGTCGCGACGGTCGTGTCGGGGTCGGGTCTGCCGAGCCAGAGTCAGAGCAAGAGCAAGAGCGGCGGGGCGGCGACGCTTGCGGTCAGCACGTCGGCCCTCAGCTGCGGCACGGTCGCGGTCGGCAAGGCCGCGCGCTGCGGTGGCAGCGGCGTGCAGCTCACGGCCGTGGGCGGTGCGGTCACGCTGGCCGCGGTGCCCGTGGCACTCGGCGATACGCACAACTTTGTCCTCGGTCCCGGCACTTGCACGCCGGGCAAGGTTCTGGCCGCGGGGAAGAGTTGCAGCACCGGCACCGTGTCGTTCAAGCCGGCGGGGACCGGGATCAAGTCGACGTCGCTGTCGATCAGTACGTCGGCGGGCGTTCAGACCGTTGCCGTGTCAGGCAATGCCACCGCCTCGGCCACGGTCCGGCACGGACCCTAGCGCTGTCCGGCCGGCAGGGTCCGGCCGGGCGCGATATCGCGGATGTCGGTCACGAGCTCGATAAGGTAAGGCCCGTCGGTCGCGAGCGCCTCGTGCAGTGCCGCGGGGAACTCCGCCGTGGCGACGACCCGGCGGCCCGGGATACCCGAGGCCCCGGCCAGCGCGACGAAATCCGGGTTCGTGAGGTCCGTGCCGTGCACCCTCCCGGGGAATCGGGCCTCCTGGTGCATGCGGATGGTGCCGAAGCTGCCGTTGTTCACGACGAGCACCAGCAGGCGGCAGCGCAGCGTCGCGGCCGTGATGAGATCGGCCTGCGCCATCGCGAAGCAACCGTCACCCGCCACGGTGACCACCCGGCGGTCGGGGTGCTGGAGCGCCGCGGCGATCCCGGCCGGCAGGCCGTAGCCCATGGCCCCGCTGCGCGGCGCGAGCTGGGTGCCGTACAGGTCGTGCTGGAAAAGCCGATGCAGCCAGGCGGCGTAATTGCCGGCACCGTTGGTCACGATCGAGTCAAGCGGCAACCGCTGGCGTAACTGCAGAAAGACGTCGCTCAGGTTGACGGCGCCCTGCACCGGGAGCGGCGCCAGCGTCGCCAGGTAGCCGGCGCGCAGCCACTGTCGCCAGCCATCCCACGACGGTGCGCTGGCCACGGGTGCGCGGGCCAGCGCGCGCGCCAGGGCGTCAGGCGAGACGGCGCCGCCGAGCCGTGGCGGGAACACCCGCCCGAGGTCGGCGTCACGCGAGGGAAAGTGGCAGAGTCGCGTGGCGGTGCCGGCGGGGTCCAGTCGCTCGTAGCCGCCGGTCTCCACGTCACCGAGTTCTGCGCCGATCGCGAGCAGGAGGTCCGCGTCGTGCAGCGCGGTCAGCAGGGTCGGCGACACCGCAAAGCCGAGCTCGCCGACGTAGTGCGGGTCGGTGTTCGGGAAGAGGTCACGGCGGCGAAAGCCGGTCACCACCGGCAGCTTCCACGCGCGCGCGAATTCGGCGACGGCCCGGGTCCCGGCATCGGACCAGGGACTCCCACCGAGCCACAGCAGCGGGCGCTTCGCCTCGCCAAGGGCGGCCAGCACGGCCGCCACCGCCGCGGGCGGCGGCTCCTGGGGCGGCGGATCGTACCGGACGGGCAGCGGGTGACCCGCCGACTCGGTGAGCAGGTCCTCGGGCAAGCCGATCACGACCGGTCCCGGGCGTCCCTCGAGCGAGAGGCGGTAGGCACGGTCGAGTGCAGGCCCGATGTCCGTCGCCGCACCGACGTCGATCACCGCTTTGGCGATCGAGCCGAACACCGCACCCAGATCGAGTTCCTGGAAGGCGCCGCGGCCGCGGTCCCGGCGATCGACCTGGCCCACGAGCAGCAGCAGCGGCGTCCCGTCCTGGTCGGCCGTGTGCAGCGCAATCGCGGCGTGCAGCGCGCCGGGGCCGCGCGTCACGAGGCAGACGCCGGGTCGCCCCGTCAGTTTGCCGGTCGCCTCGGCCATGTTGGCGGCGTTGGCCTCGTGCCGGCACGTCACCAGTCGCAGCCGCTCGCGGACCGCGTAGAGCGCGTCAAGCACCGGCAGGTAGCTTTCGCCCGCCACCGCGAAGGCGATCCGCACGCCCTGGGCGAGCAACCCGTCCACCAGCGCGTCGGCCGCGGTCGATGTGCGTAACTGAGGCATTCCGTAGCGTTCCAGGCCGAGCGGTCGCGGCACTCACCGCGGCGCGAGGGCGGGCGGGTAATGGGCCGGATTGTCCCCGGTCATGGCGCGTCTTGGCCAGCGCCATCGCCCCGCTCGGTCGCTCGTGCGGCCGGTGGCGGGCGGGCGAGCGGGCTCAGTGGCGCTTGAAGATCCGGTAGCCCGCCTTGGTCAGCGGGCCCGCGCCGCGCCGGTGGGCCTCGTCGTAGACCGCAACCGACTGCAGGACCGTCGCGAGCGGGGTCGGGCGCCCGATCGCGAAACCCTGGCCGTAATCGGCTCCCGCGCCGACCATGAGCCGACGGATGTCGTCGGATTCGACGGACACGGCCACGCTCTGCGCGCTCATGTTGCGCGCGAGGCCGACGAGGTAACGAATGGTATTGCGCGCCTCGGGCTCGACAAGCGCCGACCGGACCAGGGCGCCGTCGATCTTCAGGGTATTGATCGGCAGGGCCGTGATCTGGGTGGGGGTCAGTGCCATGGAGCCCGCGTCATCGAGGGCCACGCTGAACCCGATACGGCGCAGGCGATGCATGACGCGCACCGCACGCTCGGGGTTGGCCGCCACGGACGCCTCCGAGACTTCAAAGCAGAGCACGTCCGCCGGAATCGACGATCGCCGCCAGGCGCGCTCGATAAGGTCCGGCAGCGTGTCGTCCTGCAGCGAGTGACGCGAAAGATTGATCGAGAAGCGCGCCGCGCGACTCTGAAGCTCTTGCTGCTTCGTCGCGAGTTCACGGAACGCCCGCTCGATCACCCAGGCGTCGATCGCGGACATGAGGCCGTGCGAGGCGGCACTCTCCAGCAGCTTGCCTGGCATCAGCGCCCGGTTGTCGGGGCTGAGTCCGCGCAGCAGGATCTCGAAGCGCGGTACCGAGGTCGCCTGGCCCAGGGCGAGCACCGGCTGCGCGTGCAGTTCGAATCGGTCGGCCCTGAGCCAGGCGAGGATGTCGGCGACCGCCATGGTTTCCCGCCGGCCGCCGGGGGCCGCGCCGGGGGCGGCAGTCGCGCCGGCCGCCGGGTGTCCCTTGGTGCGCTTGCTCGCGCCCTCCGCGACCGCGAGCGCATGGGCGAGCGGTTCCGAGGAGGTGGCGCTCACCGCGGCGACGCCGGTCGACACCGAGACCTGGAACGGGATGCTGCCGGTGGTGGCGCTGATGCCGCGCACGGCGTTCGCCACGGCGGTGGCGACCTCGCGCGCTCTGGCCACGTTGCAGTGGGGCAGCAGCGCCGCGAAGCGGTCCCCGGCAAGACGCGCGGTCAGCGCCTCGCGCGGTACGTTGCGTTTAAGCGTGGCGGCCACCTCCCGGATGACCGCATCGCCGACCAGCATGCTGGCCCGCTCGTTGATGAGTCCCATGCCGTCGATATCAAAGTAGATCACGGCAGCATCACCGCTCTGGTGATGGAACAGCACCTCGCCGTCCCGTTCGAACGCGGAGCGCGACGACAGGCCCGTCAGGTTGTCGTAATTGCACTGCAGGATCGTTTCCGCCCGGTCGGCAAACGCCTGCGCGAGGCGCACGTGCGTGCCGGTGAACTGCGCACCGGTCGCCTCGTTGAAAAAGGCAAGGAAGCCGAGCGTGCGGCCGCTGGCATTGCGAACGCGTACCGACAGGACGCGGCAGGGCGGCAGGTGTCTCGCACCGGCGGGGTCGTTCATCACGAGCGGCCGGCCCTGTTGCGTGGCCCAGCTCATGAGCTGGCGATGGCTGCGCGACACGATCTGCGACACGGTCTGCGGCGTGGCGCCGGTCCGCCGCTTCACGATGGCGATGCCCTTTTCCGGGACGACGAGTGTCGCGACCGTGCCGTTAAGTCGCTGCAGCGCGGTCTCGACAAACTGCGACAGCTCATAACCCTGGCAGCCGATACCCTGCTCCTGGCGCACCACGTCGAGCACGAGCGGCACGTCGGACTGCGTCGGCGGCGTGGCGCTGACCCGCTGACCGAGCGATGCGCACAGGGCGAGATCGCGCGACAGGCAGTCGAGCGCAGGGCGAATGATGCTCTCCAGTTCGGACAGCGGCCGCTCGCCGAAAAACGTCGGATGGCTGAGGGCGACCACGGCGGCGATGTCACCCGTCAGGTCGTGCAGGCGGAAGATG
>CAITAM010000580.1 GCA_903890265.1 uncultured Pseudomonadota bacterium
CACGGCCGATCTCGGCGCACTGCACGGGGCCCGCGACCTCCTGGTCGCGGTCCCGAGCAGCGCTTTTCGCGCCACGCTCGCGGCGCTCGCCCCGCACGTAGGGAGCGCTTCCCGGATCGCGTGGGCGACCAAGGGATTTGAGGCGGGCACGGGCCTCCTGCCACACCAGATCGTGGCCGAGGTGCTCGGTGCCGGCGTGCCGGGCGCGGTGCTGTCGGGACCGACCTTCGCACGCGAGGTGGCGCTCGGCCTGCCGACCGCACTGACGGTGGCCTCGCTCGACGCGGGCTTCGCGCACGCGCTCGCCGTGTCCCTGAGCTCGGACAACTTCCGCGCCTACACCTCGAACGACATCATCGGCGTCGAGGTCGGCGGGGCGGTCAAGAACGTGCTGGCCATCGCCACGGGCATGGCCGACGGCATGGGCTTTGGCGCCAACACGCGCAGTGCGCTGATCACGCGCGGACTGGCCGAAATGACCCGCCTCGGCGTCGCGCTCGGTGCGAGCGAGGCGACCTTCCGCGGCCTCGCGGCACTCGGCGACCTCGTGCTGACCTGCACCGACGACCAGTCGCGCAACCGCCGCTTTGGCCTTGCCATTGCCCGTGGCGACACGGCACAGGCCGCCCACGCGGCGATCGGCCAGGTGGTCGAGGGGGTCAGTGCCGCGCGCGCCGTGCACGAGGTGGCGCGGCGGGAGCACATTGACATGCCGATCAGTGCCGAGGTGTACGCCGTGCTCTACGAAGGCAAGCCACTCAAGGCCGCCGTCGCCTCGCTGATGAACCGCGAGGTGAAGGCCGAATCCGGACCGGATCCTGCCGCTGCCGACTGACCTAGCGCGTGCTGCTGCCGTAGATGCGCCGCTGCAGGTGCCGCGCCGACCACTCGCCGGCCGTCAGCAGCGCGACGATCGCGAGCGAGGCCGCGAGGGTCGTGCCGTGCGGCAGTTGCCCGGTATGCCGCCAGAGGAACTCGAAAACGATCAGCGTGAGCGCCATCAGCAGCGCACCCGAGAGCACCGTGCGCGAGGCCACGAACAGCACGACGCCAAGGCCCATCACACCCGCCAGCAGGTACTGCGTCCAGCGTGGGGCGAGTCCCGCGAGGAACAGCGGGTCGTGCAGCAGGAGGTCGATCGGCGTGCGCAGCAGGAGGTAGCCGACCGCGGCACGAATGCAGCGCAGGAGCAGCGGCAGGACGCGCTGGCGCCAGGGGCTCAGGCCCTGCCCCGACTGGTCAATCTTCATGAATCACTCCGTGCGCCTGTGCCGTCTGCGGCAAAGCCATTCTGCCGCCACGCCTCGTAGACGACCAGCGCGACGGCATTGGACAGGTTCAGGCTGCGGTTGCCGGGGCGCATCGGAATCCGGTGGACGTCGGCCGGTGCAAACCGGGCGAGCACCGCCTCGTCCAAGCCCCGCGTCTCGCAGCCGAACAGGAGCGCGTCGCCCGGCCGGTAGCGGACGTCGGAATAGAGCCGAGTCCCGCCGGTCTCGATCACGTGGACCCGCACCGGACCGATCGCACCGAGGCAGGCGTCGAGGTCCGCGTGGACCTGCACCGGCGCCAGATCGTGGTAATCGAGGCCCGCGCGCTTCAGGTGCGCATCGGTCAGCGCGAACCCGAGCGGCTGCACAAGGTGCAGCGTCGCCCCGGCGTTGGCGCAGAGCCGGATCGTGTTGCCGGTGTTGCCGGGAATCTCCGGCGCGACAAGAATCACGTTAAACAGCGCGGGGTTACCTCCGGACAGCGGTCAGTCCCTATAATGCGTCGATGACCTCAGCCAACGCGACGACCGTTCCCGGCGCCCGCCGTCCGAGTGCCCGCCTTGGCACGCCGTTCGCGGGACTCCAGCTCGCCTCACCCCTCGTGCTGCTCTCGGGCTGCGTCGGCTTCGGCGAAGAGTACACGCGCGTGGAGGGGTTCTCCAATCGCGACGTCGGCGCGATCGTGCTCAAGGGAACCACGCTCGCGCCGCGCCTCGGCAACCCGGCGCACCGCGTCTGGGAAACCGAGATGGGCATGCTGAACGCCATCGGCCTGCAGAACCCCGGGACCGACACGGTCGTCGGCGACATCCTGCCGACGCTCGACTTCGACGAGACGCGCTTCTTCGCCAACGTGTCGGGCTCGACGATCGAGGAATACGTCGAAGTCACCCGGCGCTTCGACGACTCGCCGATCGACGCCATCGAGATCAACATCTCCTGCCCGAACGTCAAGGAAGGCGGCGTCCAGTTCGGTAACTACCCCGACATGAGCGCCCGCGTGGTCGCGGCCTGCCGGGCGGTGACGAAGAAGCCGCTGATCACCAAGCTGTCGCCCAACCAGACCGACATCCAGGCCAACGCCCGGGCCTGCATCGAGGCCGGTACCGACGCCTTCGCCGTGATCAACACCGTCATGGGCATGGCGATCGACTCGAAGACCCGCCGCCCCGTGATCGGCAACGTGCAGGGCGGGCTGTCGGGCCCTGCCATCAAGCCGATCGCGCTGCTCAAGGTGCATCAGGTCTACCAGGTGACCCGCGCCCACGGCATTCCGATCATCGGCCAGGGCGGCATCGTCAGCGTCGAGGATGCGCTCGAGTTCCTGATTGCCGGCGCCACGGCGGTTGGCGTCGGGACCGCGCTCTTCTACGATCCGCTCGTCTGCCAGCGGCTGAACGCCGGCATCGACGCCTACCTCGAGGCCGCGGGCCTGGGTTCGGTCAGCGAACTGACGGGCAGCCTTCGCCTGCCTGGCTGAGGGGGCTCAGCCGCGCGCCGGCACGCCAACCGTGGTCGCCACCGGGATCTCGATACCCCGCGCCGCGAGGATGGACAGCAGCCCGAGGTAAATCGCCTCCTCAACGGCGATCAGGTGGTCGAAGGTCGGGTCCTCGGACACGAAGGCGACCTCGTACTCCAGCGCGATTTCGCTCAGGTTCCTGAGGGAGCAGCGCTCGAACCGGCAGCGCTCCTGCGCGTCTACCACGGCGCGCACGGCGTCCGGCAGCTCCTTCAGCTTGTCGACGGTCGTGTCGTAGGCGACGCGAAACGTGAATACGCGGCGCCTGAAGCCGATGCGGCCCCAGTTCTTCACCCGGGACTTCAGCAGGTCGGCATTGGCGAGGATGATCTGCTCGCCGGTGATGCTGCGCAGCCGCGTGCTCTTGACGCCGACCGCCTCGACGGTCCCGGTCAGCGAGTCGACCGCGATCGTATCGCCGACCACGAACGGTTTGTCGAAAGCGATCGACAGCGAGGCGAAGAGGTCGCCGAGGATGTTCTGTACGGCGAGCGCGACGGCCACGCCGCCGATGCCAAGACCGGTCAGCGCCGCCGAGATATTGACCCCGAGGTTGTCCAGGGTCACGAGGACGACCAGCGTCCAGATGAGCAGCTTCGCCACGAACTCGACGATGTTGATCGTCGTCGCGTTGGTCGCCGAGTGACCGCCCTCGCGGCTCTCCTTGAGGTAGAAGCGCAGCGCCGCGTTCAGCCAGATGCCGACCTGCAGGCCGATCAGGACGATGATCAGCCCCGTCGTGACGCGCTCGGCGCGCCGCCCGAGCTCGAGGTACTTCGAGGCAGCGACGACCGACAGCGCGAACAGCGTGGCGATCTGCGTACGGCCAACCAGCGTCATGACGAGCCGTACGCCGCGCGGCAGTTCGGCGGCGACGGCGTAGCGCCGCGCGTGACCGCGGATCGAGCGGCGCACGAGCAGCAGGAGCGTGAAGGTGGCGAGGCCGAGGACGATGGCGAGGATCCAGTCCTCGAGCGGATTGCCGAACACCACGCGCTCGGCATTGACGTTGAGCAGAGTCAGCCAGTATTTCATCGCGGCATTATAGAGCGCGCGCTCAGCGCGCGGCGTCGAGTCCGAGCTCGCGCATCTTGCGCGTCAGCGTGTTGCGTCCCCAGCCGAGCAGGCGTGCCGCGTCCTGGCGGCGCCCGCCGGCGCGGGCGAGAGCCACGGTGATCAGCGCGCGCTCGAAATCCGGCAGCGCCACGTTGAGCAGGGGCGACTCGGCCGTGACCGGCGTGCTCTCGGCCCAGCGCCGCAGCGCCTGCTGCCAGCTCGACTCCGTCGTTACCGGCGGCGCGGGGTCGCCGGCGAGGTCCGCCGGCAGGTCCTCGATGCCGATTTCATGACCGGGCGCCGTGACCGTCATCCGCCGGCAGGCGTTGACGAGCTGGCGGACGTTGCCGGGCCAGGGCGCGGCCACCAGGCGGTCACGGGCCGGCGCCGACAGGCGTTTCGGCTCGACGTTGAGTTCGCGGGCCGCCGCGGCGAGGTAGTGGCCGAGCAGCGTCGGGATGTCTTCACGGCGCTGGCGCAGTGCGGGCAGCTCGATGCGGATCACGTTCAGGCGGTGCAGCAGGTCGGCGCGGAACGAGCCCGCAGCCACCAGTGACTCGAGGTCCTGGTGGGTCGCGGCGATGACGCGGACGTCGACCCGCACCGGCAGGCTGCCGCCCACGCGGTAGAACTCGCCTTCCGCGAGCACGCGCAGCAGGCGGGTCTGGAGTTCGAGCGGCATGTCGCCGATCTCGTCGAGGAACAGCGTGCCGCCGTCGGCCTGCTCGAACCGGCCGCTGCGGCTGCGCTCGGCACCGGTGTAGGCGCCGCGCTCGTGGCCGTACAGCTCGGACTCGAGCAGGTCGCGCGTGAACGCGGCGGTATTCAGTGCGATGAAGGGTCCTGCCGCACGCGGGCTGTGCTCGTGCAGCGCGCGGGCCACGAGCTCCTTGCCGGTTCCCGATTCACCGGTGATGAGCACGCTCAGCGACGAGCGCGACAGCCGGCCGATGGAACGGAACACCGCCTGCATCGACGGCGCCGCACCGAGGAGCTCCGGCATCACCGGCGCGGCCGGTGCCGGTTCGCCACCGCTGCTCCGGCCGAGCGCCGCCCGCCTGACGAGCGCCACGGCCTCGTCGATGTCGAAAGGCTTCGGCAGGTACTCGAACGCACCACCCTGGTAGGCCGAGACCGCACTGTCGAGGTCGGTGTAGGCAGTCATGACGATGACCGGCAGCAGCGGGTGCATGGCCCTGATATGGCTGAGGAGGACGAGGCCCGAGTCACCGGTCATGCGCACGTCGGTCAGCAGCACGTCGGGCTGTGCCTCGTCGAGCGCGGCCCGCGCGGCCTCGGCGGAGGGAAAGCTCGTCGTGTCGAGCCCCGCCGTCTTCAGCGCACGCTCGAGTACCCAGCGAATCGAGGCATCGTCATCAACCAGCCAGACGGTGGTTCGCTTAGCCATGGACATCTCCGTAGGGCAGCAGCACGGTGAAGACCGTGTGGCCGGCCCGGCTGTCGAATTCGATAAGGCCGCCGTGGCGGGTGACGAGCTCCTGGGCCACGGCAAGCCCGAGGCCCGTGCCGCCCGGGCGACCGGTGACGAGCGGGTAGAAAAGGCTGTCCCTGAGTTCCGCGGGTACGCCCGGTCCGTCATCCTCGAGCGCAATGCTGGCCACCACCCGATGCGCCTGCGAGCCGATCGTGACGTTCGACAGCACGCGGGTGCGGATGGCGACGCGGCCGGTGGCGCCGACCGCCTGGACGGCGTTGCGCCCGAGGTTGAGGATGGCCTGGATCAACTGGTCCCGGTCGACCGCGAGCGGCGGCAGGCTCGGGTCGTAATCACGGTCGATGTCGACGCCGGGTGGCGCATCGGTGCGCAGCAGTCGGAGCACGTGCTCGATGGGTTCGTGCAGGTTGAGCGGTACCCGCTTCGGCGCGGTGCCGGGACCGAGCAGCCGGTCGACCAGGGCGGCCAGCCGGTCGGCCTCCCTGATGATCACCGTGGTGTATTCGCGCAGCGTGTCGCTCGGCAGTTCGCGCTCAAGCAGCTGCGCCGCGCCGCGCAGGCCACCCAGCGGATTCTTGATCTCGTGCGCGAGGCTGCGGACCATGAGGCGGCTGCCACCCACCTGCGACAGCAGTTTGGCACCGCGTGCCCGGCGCGAGGGCAGCGTCTGGTCGACGAGTTCGAGAAGCACGTCGCCATCCGGCAACGGCGATACCGTGCAGTCCGCGAGGAGCTGCTGATCGGGTCGGGTGACCGGGGAGACCAGCAGCTCGCGGCTCGCCACGGGCTGGCGGGTCAGGGCGACGCGGCGGCGCGCCTCGCCGAGCGCCTCGCTGCCGCGCAGGAGGTCGGCGAGCGCACGACCCGTGGCCTGCGTGCGGCCAAGCGCGAGCAGCGCCTCCGCCGCGGCGTTGAGGTAGCGCACGGTGCCGTCGGCGCCGAGCACGATCACCGAGGTCGTGAGGCCATCGAGCAGCGCGGACGGCGGACGCGGGGTCTCGCCGCTCACGGCCGCGGCGCTCCGCCGACCGGACCGGCGCCGGCTAGCGCGGCTGGGGCTGCTGCTTTACCCGCGTCTGGATGACGTTGAAATTCACCGTTTCGCCGTTGGCGAGGATGTTGCCCACGCCATCGACGATCTCGACGGTCAGCGTGTGCGAACCGCGGTCGAGGCCGGTCAGCGAGCCGGCCGTCGCGGCCGGACCGGCACCGTCCACGCGCTGGCCGTCGAGCAGAATCCATATCTGGTGTCCCGGTCCGAGCGCGGGCTCTACCGCCACCGCGTAGTCGACACGACCATCGGTGTTCGTGTAGACGGCATCGCTGGCCGGGGAGAGGAACTCGACACGGGTGTACTGCGTGGCGGATGCCGGCACACCGGCGCCGCGTGCGGAGGGCAGGGGCTGCGCCCGGGGCACGGGCGGTGCCGAGTAGCTCTGCGGCTTTGCCACCTTGATCTTTTCGGCGCCGTCGTGCGGCTGGTCCGAGTAATGGACCACACCGTCGGCGTCGACCCAGCGGTACAGCGTGGTGCCGCTCTGGCCGGCACAGACGAGGCAGCCACCAAACAGCAGGCCGACGGCGAGCGCCCATTGCGCTGTCGTGCGTCGCGAGAAACCGGCGGTAGTGACCATGTGCGCAGAATAGCCCTCCCCCGTAGCCCGTGGCTAGCGTTACCGCGCGCCGCGTCCCGTGCCCTGAAGCGGGTGCGGCGGAGCAACGCCCGCCGCACCGCCACCAGGGTCATCAGAGGCTGTAGTACATGTCGAACTCGATCGGATGGGTCGTCATGCGCAGCCGGGTGACGTCCTGCATCTTCAGCGCGATGTACGCGTCGATGACGTCGTCCGTGAACACGCCACCCTTCTTCAGGAACTCGCGGTCCTTGTCGAGGCACTCGAGCGCCATGTCGAGCGAATGGCACACGGTCGGGATGTGCTTGGCCTCTTCCGGCTCGAGGTCGTACAGGTCCTTGTCGGCCGCATCGCCGGGGTGGATCTTGTTCTGGATGCCGTCCAGGCCCGCCATCATCATGGCGGCGAAGGCGAAGTACGGGTTCGCGGTCGAGTCCGGGAACCGCACTTCGATGCGACGCGCCTTCGCGCTCGCGACCCAGGGAATACGGATCGACGCCGAGCGGTTGCGCGCGGAGTACGCGAGCATCACGGGCGCCTCGAAGCCGGGCACGAGGCGCTTGTAGCTGTTGGTCGAGGCGTTGGTAAAGGCATTCAGCGCCCGGGCGTGCTTGATGATGCCGCCGATGTAGTAGAGGGCCGTTTCCGACAGGCCGCCGTACTTGTCGCCGCTGAACAGGTTCTTGCCATCCTTGGCCAGCGACTGGTGCACGTGCATGCCGCTGCCGTTGTCACCGACGAGGGGCTTTGGCATGAACGTGACGGTCTTGCCGTAGCCGTGACCGACGTTCTGAAGCGCGTACTTGAGGATCTGGACTTCGTCGGCCTTCTTGACGAGCGTATTGAAGCCGACGCCGATCTCGCACTGGCCGCCGGTCGCGACCTCGTGGTGATGCACCTCGACGTTCAGGCCCATTTCCTCGAGCGCCATGCACATCGAGGCGCGGATGTCCTGATAGGCGTCGACCGGCGGTACCGGGAAGTAGCCGCCCTTCACGCCCGGCCGATGGCCGCGGTTGCCGTCCTCGTAGTCGCGACCGCTGTTCCACGCGCCCTGCACCGAGTCGATCTCGGAGAAGCAGCTGTGCATCTCGGCGCCCCACTTGACGCTGTCGAAGATGAAGAACTCGTTTTCCGGACCGAAGTACGCCGTGTCGGCGATACCGGTCGACTTCATGTAGGCCTCGGCACGCTTGCCGAGTGAACGCGGATCGCGCTCGTAGCCCTGCATCGTCGCGGGCTCGACGATGTCGCAGCGCAGGTTGACCGTGGCTTCCTCGAAGAACGGGTCGAGCACGGCGGTGCTGGCGTCCGGCATCAGGATCATGTCGGACTCGTTGATGCCCTTCCAGCCGGCGATCGACGAGCCGTCGAACATCTTGCCCTCGACGAACAGCTCCTCGGTCACGTAGCGCGACGGGACCGTCACGTGCTGCTCCTTGCCGCGCGTGTCGGTGAAGCGCAGGTCGGCGTACCGCACTTCCTTCTCTTTGATCATCTTGACTACGTCGGCGGGTGTCATCGGGGTCCTCCGGAGATACGTCGGCTTGCGGTGGTCACCCGGTGCCGCCCACGCAGCTGTCACCGCCCGAACGGCGCAGCGACCGGCCGGGCGATACCGGGATCAGTAAAGACCTGTCTGCTATGCAGAAAGCATGCCGGCGGCCGGGCCGCACCAAATCAGGGGATTAGGCACGGACCGAGGCGCACGCGGCACGCTTCGCACCATTATAGGGCCCCGCTTTGGTGCGTCTTGCATTTTCATGGTGCTTGCTGGTGCGCCGGCGCGGCCCGCCGGGGTGCGTTGCCGGCGGCGGGCTCCGCTATACTCCCGCACCCGCCTGCCGGCGCAGTCAAAGGCGCGGCCGGTATTCCTTGAAGGACGCCCATGGCCCGCGCCCGACTTGCCGACCGGCCCCGCACGTTCCAGGACCTGATCCTGCGCCTCCAGCAGTACTGGGCCGGCCAGGGCTGCGTGCTGATGCAGCCCTACGATCAGGAAGTCGGCGCCGGCACCTTCCACGTCGCGACCTTTCTGCGAGCCGTGGGCCCGGAGCCGTGGCGGGCTGCGTACGTACAACCGTCGCGCCGCCCGACCGACGGGCGCTACGGCGACAACCCGTTCCGCCTGCAGCACTACTACCAGTTCCAGGTGGTGATGAAGCCCTCGCCGGCCGACTTCGTCGAGCGCTACCTCGGTTCTCTCGCGGCGGTCGGCCTCGATCCTCTGGTGCAGGACGTCCGGCTCGTCGAGGACAACTGGGAATCGCCGACGCTCGGCGCCTGGGGCCTCGGCTGGGAAATCTGGGTCAACGGCATGGAAGTTTCGCAGTTCACCTACTTCCAGCAGGTCGGCGGCCTGGACTGCCGCCCGGTCATGGGCGAGATCACCTACGGCCTCGAGCGGCTCGCGATGTACCTGCAGGGCACCGAGTCGATCTACGACCTCGTCTTCAGTGACGGCGACGGCGGGGTGGTGACCTACGGCGATATCTACCACCAGAACGAGGTCGAGCAGTCAAAGTACAACTTCGAGCAGGCGGATACCGAGCTGCTGCTGCACGACTTCGGTGCGCTCGAGGCCGACTGCACGCGCCTCGTCGCCGCGGAACTTGCCCTGCCGGCCTACGAGAAGATGCTGAAGGCGTCGCACACCTTCAATCTGCTGGATGCGAGGCGGGCGATCTCGGTGACGGAGCGCCAGCGCTACATCCTGCGGGTGCGGACGCTCGCCCGCGGCGTGGCGGAAGCCTACCTTCGCAGCCGCGAGGCGCTCGGCTTTCCGCTGCAGAAAAACGCGGGGGCCGTCTGATGGCCCGCCACGATTTTCTGTTCGAGCTCGGCTGCGAGGAACTGCCCTCCGCAGCGGTCGACGGCCTGTCGCGGGCGCTCGCCGAAGCGCTCACCGCGGGCTTCGCCGGGCACGGCGTCAAGCACGGCGCCGTGCAGTGCTTCGGCACTCCGCGCCGCCTCGCGGTGCTCGTGCGCCGTGTCGAGGACACCGCCGCGCCGACGACGATCGCGCGGCGGGGCCCGCCGCTCAGTGCCGCGTTCGATGCCACCGGTCAGCCCACCCGCGCCGCGCTCGCCTTTGCGGAGTCCTGCGGCGTGCCGCTTGCCGAGATCGGCCGGGTCACGGAGCCCAAGGGCGAATTCCTGCACTACGCCGCGACCCGCCCGGGCGTGCCCACCGCCGGACTGCTCGAGGGACTGGTGCAGGCGGCCATCGCCGGCCTGCCGGTCGCGAAGCGCATGCGCTGGGGCGCGGGCGACGTCGAGTTCGTGCGTCCCGTGCACTGGGTCGTCCTGCTCTACGGCGCCGACATCGTGCCGGCCACCGTGCTCGGCCTGCGTGCCGGACGGGTGACCTACGGGCACCGCTTCATGGCGCCGAAGCCGATTTCGCTGTCGACGCCGTCCTCGTACGCGAAGCGACTGCACGACCGGGGCCTCGTCATCGCCGACTTCGCGCGCCGCCGCGCGCTGGTGCGCGAGGGTATCGTCGCGCTCGCCACGGCCGAGGGCGGCAGCATCGTGCTGCGCGAGAGCCTGCTGGACGAGGTGACGGCACTGGTCGAGTGGCCCGTGCCGGTCGCCGCCGGGTTCGATGCGCGTTTTCTCGCGCTGCCGGACGAGGTGCTGATCAGCACGCTCGAGGGCCACCAGCGTTACTTTGCGATCCGCGACGGCGAGGGCCGGCTGATGAACCGGTTCGTGACGGTCGCCAACCTCGTCAGCCAGGATCCGGCGCAGGTGGCGGCGGGCAATGAACGGGTGGTCCGCCCGCGGCTCGCGGACGCGGCGTTTTTCTGGGACCAGGACCGTGCCGTGCCGCTCGCCTCGCGAATCGACGCGCTCGCGCGCGTCACATTTCAGGCGGACCTCGGGTCGTACCGCGACAAGGCCGAGCGCACGGCAGCCATCGCCACGCAGCTCAGCCCCGCCTTCGGCGTGGCGCCGGAGTCCGCCGCGCGCGCGGCCATGCTCGCCAAGTGCGATCTCCTGACGGGCCTCGTGGGCGAGTTCCCCGACCTGCAGGGCATCATGGGCGGGTACTACGCGCGCCACGACGGCGAGAGCAGCGACGTGGCCGCGGCCATCGCCGCGCAGTACCAGCCGCGCTTTGCGGGCGATGCGCTGCCCGCCGCGCCGCTCGGCCAGCTGCTGTCGGTGGCCGACAAGCTGGATACACTCGTTGGCATCTTCGCGATCGGCCAGAAGCCGTCCGGAACGCGTGACCCGTTTGCCCTGCGCCGTGCGGCGCTCGGCGTGCTCAGGATCCTCATCGAGGGCGGGCGCCGCGTCGATCTCAGCGCCACCCTGCTCATCGCCGCCGAGCTCGCGGTGGCGGCGCGCGACCGGGCAATGGCCGGCCGGCCGGCGCCGAAGCAGCCGCCGGCGGCGGCGGAGTCGGTGGCGACGGACGTCTACGACTTCATTGTCGAACGGCTGCGTGCCCATTACCTCGATGCCGGACGCGGCATCACGACGGAAATGTTCGATGCCGTCCTCGACCGCCGGCCGGCGTCGCCGCTCGATTTCGACGCGCGGCTTAGCGCCCTCGCGGCGTTCGTCGCCCTGCCGGACGCACCGGCACTGGCAGCGGCCAACAAGCGCATCGCCAACATCCTCAAGAAAACCGACGGCGCGGACACGGTGACTATGACCGTCGACCCGACGCTGCTCGTCGAGGACGCGGAGCGCGCCCTGTTCGACGGCCTCAGGGCCGTTGAGGGTCCTGCCGGGAGTGCGCTCGCGAGCGGCGACTACGCCGCCGCGCTGCACACGCTCGCGGGCCTTCGGGGCGTGGTCGACGGCTTCTTCGACAGCGTGCTGGTCAACGCCCCCGATCCCCGCCTGCGGGCCAACCGGCTGGCGCTGCTGGCGAGCCTGCGGTCGCTGTTCCTCGCCACCGCGGACCTGTCTCGCCTGCCGGGCTGACCGACACCGTGGCGCGACCGCTGCCGGTGGTGATCCTGGGCTCGCTGGCCTGCACGACGATCCTCGTCGTCTCGGCGATCGTCACGGCCGTCCTCATCCTGGTGCTGCCCGGGCGCACCCCGCGCCAGCGCTATGCGCTGGCGCAGGGCTGGGCGCGCCTGCAACTCGGGGCGCTGCGCCACCTGTGCGGTCTGACCTACGAGGTCCGCGGACTCGAGCACCTGCCGTCCGGTCAGCACGTGTGCCTGTGGAAGCACTCCTCGACCTGGGAGACGCTGGCGCAGATGGTGATCTTCCCGCCGCAGGCCTGGGTGCTGAAGCGCGAGATCCTCTGGCTGCCGCTGATTGGCACTGCAACGCGCCGGTTGCAGCCGATCGCGATCGACCGAGGGGCGCGCAGCACGGCCGTGGCGCAGGTGGTGTCTCTCGGCAAGGAGCGGCTGCGGGCGGGCCTCTGGGTGCTCGTCTTCCCGGAAGGCACGCGGGTCCCGGTCGGCGAGCAGCGGCGCTTTGGCATCAGCGGCGCGCTGCTCGCGGTCGAGGCAGGCTGCCTTGTGGTTCCGGTCGCGCACAATGCCGGCCGTTACTGGGCACGCCGCTCGCTGCTGAAGTGGCCTGGCCGGATCGAGGTCGTGATCGGCCCGCCAATCGCCACGGCCGGGCGCGAGCCACGGGACGTCAATGACGAGGCCCGCGCCTGGATCGAAAAAGAGGTGCGGACCCTCGGTGGCTGAACCGCTGCCGCCCGCGGTTGCGGGCGGCAGCGACCGGCCCAGAACCGGCGGCTCAGAACCGGTAAGCGAACTTCACACCGAGAACGCGGGGCCGAATCACGGTCTGCGTCTCGATCGCCTGCGAGGCGGTGATGAACACCTTGCCGCGCGTGTCCGTCAGGTTCTGGCCATAAATCTGCGCGGTCCACGCGTCCTTCGCCACGCTCCGGATTGCCGAGGCTTGCCGCGGTCGTGGCGTAGGTCGTGCGGTAGGCGATGTCGTCCGGATCGACGGCCAGCAGCCGCTCGAGTTCGGTCATGGCCCCGGCGTGCTTGTGGCGTTTCAGCAGCACGCGCACGTAGTCGTAGCGAGCGGCGCGGTAATCCGGATCGAGCTCGAGCACGGTCTCGAGCAGGAACTCGGCATCGTCCAGCACATCGAGCTCGAGACCAATGCGGCCGAGCAGGCGCATCGCCTCGACATGCTGCGGATGGCGAAGCAGGAACGGCCGGATGACCGCCTCTGCGCGGGCCCACTCCCCGTCCGAGTAGAGGTCCGTGGCGGCCAGCACGTCGGCGGGCAAGGCGGCAAGTCGCGCGAGGTGCTCGTCGGCCGTGCGTGCTCCGGCCGTGTCGCCGGTCATGCGGAACAGCAGGCGCAGGGCGGTCCAGCTGGCCGTCAGCGTCGGGTTGAGGTTAACGGCACGCAGGAACGATTGGATGGCGGGCCCGGCCTCGCGCCCGGCGACATGGCAGTGTCCGCGCTCCTGGTAGAGCCG
>CAITAM010000581.1 GCA_903890265.1 uncultured Pseudomonadota bacterium
CTCCGCGCCGCCGCCGGACGGGCCCGCGCCGGGGCCCGCGCCTGCCGCCGCGCCCATCAGTGACGCCGCGAGTGTCGACAGCGCCTCGGCCTTGCGGTCGAGCACGTCCTTGTCGTCACCGGCCAGCGCCGACTTCACGTCGCCGAGCGCGGACTCGAGCTGGCCGCGCAGCGCGGCGTCGACCTTGTCGCCGAGTTCCTTCAGCTGGCCGTCGACCTGGTGCACCAGGGCATCGGCACGGTTGCGCGACTCGACGAGCGCACGGAACTTGCGGTCCTCCTCGGCATGCGCCTCGGCGTCCGACACCATGCGCTTGATCTCGTCCTCGCTGAGGCCGCTCGAGGCCTTGATCACGATGCGCTGCTCCTTGCCCGTGCCCTTGTCCTTGGCCGACACGTTGAGGATGCCGTTCGCATCGATGTCGAAGGTGACCTCGATCTGCGGCTGGCCGCGCGGCGCGGACTTGATCTCGGTCAGGTCGAAGCGGCCGAGCGACTTGTTGTCGGCGGCCCGGTCGCGCTCGCCCTGCAGCACGTGGATCGTCACGGCCGGCTGGTTGTCCTCGGCGGTCGAGAACACCTGGTTGGCCTTGGTCGGGATCGTGGTGTTCTTCTCGATGAGCTTCGTCATGACGCCGCCCAGCGTCTCGATGCCGAGCGACAGCGGCGTGACGTCGAGCAGCAGCACGTCCTTGACCTCGCCGGACAGCACGCCACCCTGGATCGCCGCGCCAATCGCGACGGCCTCATCGGGATTGACGTCGCGGCGCGGCTCCTTGCCGAAGAAGTCCTTGACCGCCTTCTGCACGAGCGGCATGCGCGTCTGGCCGCCGACCAGGATGACCTCGGCGATATCGCTCATGCCGAGCCCCGCGTCCTTCATGGCGGTACGGCACGGGCCCATCGTCCGCTGCACCAGCTCCTCGACCAGCGACTCGAGCTTGGCACGGGTCAGCTTGACGTTGAGGTGCTTCGGCCCCGACGCGTCGGCCGTGATGTAAGGCAGGTTGACGTCGGTCTGCTGGCTCGAGGAGAGCTCGATCTTGGCCTTCTCCGACGCTTCCTTGAGGCGCTGCATCGCGAGCGGATCCTTGCGCACGTCGACGCCGGACTCCTTGAGGAACTCCTCGGCGATGAAATCGATGATGCGCCGGTCGAAGTCCTCGCCGCCGAGGAAGGTGTCACCGTTGGTGGCGAGCACCTCGAACTGCCGCTCGCCGTCGATCTCGGCGATCTCGATCACCGAGACGTCGAAGGTGCCGCCGCCGAGGTCATAGACCACGATCTTGCGGTCGCCCGCCTGCTTGTCGAGGCCGTAGGCCAGCGCCGCGGCGGTGGGCTCGTTGATGATGCGCTTGACGTCGAGGCCCGCGATCCGGCCCGCGTCCTTGGTGGCCTGGCGCTGCGAGTCGTTGAAGTACGCGGGTACCGTGATGACCGCCTCGGTCACCGGCTCACCGAGGTAGTCCTCGGCGGTCTTCTTCATCTTCATGAGCACGCGCGCCGAGATCTCCGGCGGCGCCATCTTCTTGCCCTGCGCATCGACCCAGGCGTCGCCGTTGTCGGCCGCGACCACCTTGTAGGGCACGAGCGACAGGTCCTTCTGCACCACGTCGTCCTTGAACTTGCGGCCGATGAGGCGCTTCACCGCGTAGAGCGTGTTCTGCGGGTTCGTCACCGACTGGCGCTTCGCCGACTGGCCGACCAGCACCTCGTCGTCCTTGGTGAAGGCGACGATGGACGGCGTCGTACGATCGCCCTCGCTGTTCTCGATCACCCGCGGTTTACCCGCTTCCATGATCGCCACGCACGAGTTGGTCGTGCCGAGGTCGATGCCGATAACCTTTCCCATGTTCCTGCTCCTTGAAATCTTGCTGATTCGGTTAGCCGTTGCGGTCTATCTGGGGACCGCCGGGCGACTTCTCAAGCACCCGAGGCGACGATCACCCGCGCCGCCCGCAGTACGCGGCCGTTCAGCTGGTAACCCTTCTGGATGGTCTGCACGACGGTATTGGCGGGCTGCCCGGCCACCGGCTGGGCCACCATCGCCTCGTGCTGCTCCGGGTTGAAAGCCTCGCCGGACTTGGGCTCGATCGGGCTGATGCCGGCCGACTCGAAGGCCTTGAGCAGCAGACGGCGGGTCGCGGCAGCACCCTCGCGGATGGCCTCGATGCTCGCCTCGCCGACCTGTTCACCGAGTTCGATGCCGTCGAGTGCCGGCAGGAGGTCCTGGGCGAAACGCTCGACGGCGAAGCGCCTCGCCTGATCGGCGTCGCGCTGGGCGCGCTTGCGGAAATTGTCGAGTTCGGCGAGCACCCGCAGGTAGTCCGCGTAGTGCTGCTCGGCCTTCGCGGTCGCCTTGGCCAGCGCCTCGTCCGGCGCCGCGCCGGCGGCAAAACTGCCCTCGGGCAGCACGGTGGTCGCGTCCGGATCGCCGCCGATGGGCGGGTCGCCCGGGGGGGTCTGGGAATGTGTCATAAGCCTCTCGCTGCCCTGCGCCTGTGCCGTGGCCAGGAAATCGGGCCGCGACGGCGCGGAGAATGGGGGCTCAGCGGCTCGAGTTCAAGGCCGCGCCGACCAGCCGGGCGGTCAGGTCGACGATCGGGATCACCCGCTCGTACGCCATCCGGGTCGGGCCGATGACCCCGAGCACCCCCACCACCTCGTTGTCGACGGTGTACGGGGCGCTGATCAGGGTGCAGTCGTCGAGGATCCGGTAGCCGGACTCCTGGCCGATGAAGATCTGCACCCGATCGGCGCCGAGGCTCTGGTCGAGCAGGTGCAGGA
Source organism: uncultured Pseudomonadota bacterium (assembly GCA_903890265.1). Lineage (GTDB taxonomy): Bacteria > Pseudomonadota > Gammaproteobacteria > Steroidobacterales > Steroidobacteraceae > CAIKMS01. Next base: position 2,787 of record CAITAM010000581.1, read on the forward strand.
TGTCGCGCTTCTCGTTGAACGCCTCGAACAGGCTGCGCAGCTTGGCCACGTTCGACAGCTCCGCGAGGCCCATGAGGTTGGTCTCGCCCGCGATGACGACATCGCCGGATTCCGTGCCCGCCCCGGGGTCGCCGACCATCTGCTGCGCGAGGGTGATGGCGTCCTGCATCAGCTGGTTCATGCTGTGGCGCGTCTCACTGAGCTCCGCGAGGAGCCGCCGGCGCACGTCGGCGAGCTCACGGCCGGCGCACTGCTCGGTCAGGAAGTTGGCCGCGCGCCGCAGTTCCTCGGGCGTGTAGCTGCGGCCAAGCTGCAGCACCCGGTTCTGCACCTCCCGGCCGTTCATGACGAGGATCGCGAGCACCCGGTTGTCCGACAGCGACATGAACTCGATCTGGGTGATCGAGGCGTGGGTTGCCCGGGGCACGGTGACGAGGCCGGCGAGGCGGGTCAGCGTCGAGAGCAGCTGGGACGCCGAGGCGACCAGGGCCTTCGGGTCGTCCGCGTTCTCGGCAAGGCGCCGGCTGAGCTCGTGCTGCGCCTCGCCCTCGACCGGCTTCCATTTGAGCAGCGTGTCGACGAAAAAGCGGTAGCCGCGCTCGGTCGGGATCCGCCCGGCCGAGGTGTGCGGGCTCGCGACGAGGCCGAGTTCCTCGAGGTCGGCCATGGTGTTGCGCACGGTCGCCGACGACAGGTTGAGGCCCGATTCGCGGGTCAGCGTGCGCGAGCCCACCGGCTGCCCGTCGCGGATGTAGGCCTCGACCAGCGCCTTCAGCAGACGCTGGGCGCGTTCGCTGACCGGCCCGCTGCCGGTGCCCGTGGCCAGTCCCGATTCGTCACCGGACGCGCCACTCATGGGAGACCACCTTCACGCACAAACGACTGTAAAAAAAGAATTTTTATTCATCCACCAATGAGCGTAGCCAGTGCATGCCAAGGCTGTCAAGGGAGGCGGCGCGGAGCGCCCGGTCGACGCCGGCACGCGCGGTCGGTCACCCGGGGAGCGACGCCGTCGCCCGCACGCGAAGGCGCACGGTCAGGCGCGAAACAGCCGCTTGCCGGCCACGGGCGGCGTGCTACTGTTCCGCCGCCAGCTTATGAAAGCAGAATTCCAGACTCTCGCCCTGGTCGGTCGCATCGATGATCCGCGCATTGCCGAGTCGATGCAGGCCATCGCCGCGCACGCCACGGCCCGTGGTGCGACGGTCGTGGTCGACGAGCGGCTCGAGACCGCGCTGGCCGGGCCCGTGGTGCGGCTGCCGGAGGCGGCGCTCGCGGCCGGCGCGGACCTCGTGGTCGCGGTCGGTGGCGACGGCACCCTGCTGCACGCGGCGCGGCTTGCCCTGCCGCACGGCGTGCCGCTCCTTGGCATCAACCGTGGCCGGCTGGGCTTCCTCGCCGACGTCACCCCCACCGAACTCATCGAACGCTTCGACGAGGTCCTGTCGGGCCATTTCACGCGTGACGTGCGCGCGCTGCTGGTCGCCCACCTCGTCTGTCCCGGCGAGCCGGTACGCACGGCGTGCGCCCTGAACGACGTGGTCGTGCAGAAATGGCAGACCGGCAAGATGCTGGATTTCGAGACCTGGATCGACGGCACGTTCGTCAACACGCACGGCGGCGACGGCCTCGTGGTCGCGACCTCGACCGGCTCGACCGCCTACGCGCTGTCCTGCGGCGGCCCGATCATCGACCCGAAGCTGGCCGCGGTCGTGCTCGCACCGATCTGCCCGCACACGATCTCCGACCGGCCGATCGTCGTGCCGCGCGAAGCCCGGATCGAGCTCAAGCTCGTGCCGCGGACCGGCGTCCAGGCGCAGGTCACCTGCGACGGCACGGTACTCGGCACGCTCGCCGACGGCGAGTCGACGCTGCGCATCGAGCCCGCCGCCGCGACGGTGACCCTGCTGCACCCGCCGGGCTACGACTACTACCGCATCCTGCGCTCCAAGCTGCACTGGGGGCGGGGCGCGCGCCACGCGAATCCCGAGCGCTGACGTGCTGACCCACCTGCAGATCCGCGACTTCGCGATCATTGACGCGATCGAGCTCGAACTCGGGCCCGGGCTGACCGCGCTGACCGGCGAAACCGGTGCCGGAAAATCGATCCTGGTCGACGCGGTGATGGCCGTGGTCGGTGGTCGGGCCGGCGCCGACGTGGTCCGTCACGGCGCCGAGCGCGCCGAACTCGCCGCCACGTTCCGGGTCAGCGCCGACTCGGAGGCCGCCGCCTGGCTTGCTGCCCAGTCGATCGAGCACGACGGCGAGGTCATGCTCCGGCGCGTGATCGGCCGCGACGGCCGCTCGCGCCTGTACGTCAACGGCCAGGTACTGCCGCTCGGCGTGGTGCGCGAACTCGGCGACCTGCTGATCGACATCCACGGCCAGAGCGAATTTCTGTCGCTGCTGCGACGGGACAGCCAGCGCCGCCTGCTGGACAGCTACGGCGATGCCGGGCGGCAGCTCGAGCCGCTCGCGGAACTCGTGGCGCAGTGGCGCGAGGTCAGGGCGAACCTCCTGCGCCTCACGACCGAGGCCGGCGACCGGGCCGCACGGCTTGAGCTGCTGCGCTACCAGGTCGAGGAACTGAACGACCTCAACCTCGCGCCCGGCGAGGCGGCCGAGCTCGGCGCCGAGGCCACCCGCCTCGCCCATGCCGGCCGCCTGCAGGAATCCACGCGCGCGGCACTTGACCTGCTGTACGAGGGCGAGGCCAATGCCCATGCCCTCGCGAGTCGCGCCCAGGCGCTGCTGCGCAGTGCATTGGCCGTCGATGCGCGCCTCGCGAGCTCGGCGACGCAGCTCGACGAGGCGCTGATCGCGATCAAGGAAGCCGCCCTCGCGCTCGCCCAGTACAGCGAGGCACTGGAACTCGACCCGCGCCGCCAGGAGGCGGTCGAGAGCCGGCTCGCGCGCGTCGAGGAACTCGCCCGCAAGCACCGCGTCGACCCCGGCCAGCTGCCCACCGTCCGCGAGCGCCTCGCCGGCGAACTCGCCGCGCTCGACGGCGCCGGCGCCTCGGTCGAGGAATTGACCGCGCGCCTCACGGCCATCACGGACCGCTACCGGTCCGCGGCGAAGCGCCTCACCAAGGTGCGCGGTGTCGCGGCCAAGGCGCTCGGCGAGGCGGTGAGCACGAAAATGAAGGGGCTCGGCATGCCCGGCGGCCGCTTCTCGGTCAGCGTCGAAACGCGCGCCGACGGGGAACCGCGCGTCCACGGCGACGACGAGATCGAGTTCCGGGTCTCGGCGAACCCGGGCCAGCCGGAGAAGGCGCTGCAGAAGGTGGCCTCGGGCGGTGAGCTGTCGCGCATCTCGCTGTCCGTGCAGGTCGCCTCCGTCGCCGGCCGGGCGGGTCCGGCGTGCATGATCTTCGACGAGGTCGATGCGGGCGTGGGCGGTGCCGTGGCCGAGATGGTCGGCCGCGAACTGCACGCGCTCGGCACGCGGGGTCAGGTGCTGTGCGTCACCCACCTGCCGCAGGTCGCGAGCCAGGCCGATGAGCAGGTCCGGGTGGCCAAGGTCAGCGACGGGACCACGACGCGCACGACACTGAGCAGGCTGAGCGACGCGGAGCGGGTCGAGGAACTGGCGCGAATGCTGGGCGGCGTATCGATCACCGACGTTGCCCGCAAGCACGCCAGGGAGATGCTGAAGGCGCGTCGCTGAGTGCGCGGCGTCAGCCCTTGGCGGCCTTGCCGGGGCAGTTTTCCCGGCGGCAGTGCCCGTACAGGATGAGCGAGTGGTCGGCGATCGCAAAGCCGAGGCGCTGCGCCGCCGCGGCCTGACGCTCCTCGATGCCGGGGTCGTTGAACTCCTCGACGCGCCCGCAGTCCATGCAGACAACATGGTCGTGATGTTCACCGCGGTTGAGCTCAAACACCGCCATGCCACCCTCGAAGTGGTGGCGGGAGACGAGGCCGGCCGCCTCGAACTGGGTCAGGACCCGGTACACGGTGGCAAGCCCGATGTCCTCGTTCGACTCGATCAGGCGCTTGTACAGATCCTCCGCCGACAGGTGGCGGTTGGCCTCGTTGGCGAGGATCTCGAGGATCTTCAGGCGCGGCAGCGTCACCTTGAGTCCGGCACGCCGCAAATCCTGGCTTTCCATGCACGCCCCTCCCCGACCGGCCGGCGCCGGCGGAAGCGCCGGCGACTTTGCGGTTACAATGCCCGCATTATCTACCGTCCGACCGGTCGGAGGTACTGCGCGCCCGCGCAGCCGCCCGGGCGCACTCCCACGAGGAATGTCGAAGCCCCATGAATCGCCCGCCAGAGTTCGTTCGTCCGGTCCTTCGCGGCCTGCGCCTCGCCCTCGCCGCAACGCTCGGCCTCGCCGCCCTGCCGCTCGGCGGCTGCATCTACCGGATCAACATCCACCAGGGCAACTTCCTCGAAGCGAAGACGCTCGATCAGCTCGCGCCCGGCATGACCCGGGCCCAGGTCCGGTTCCTGCTCGGCACGCCGATGGTCGCGGACGAGTTTTCGCCCAACCGCTGGGATTACTTCTACTACTTCAAGGACGGCAAGACGCGCCACGAGGAGCGGCGCCACGTGATCGTCTATTTCGAGGACGAGAAGGTGGCGAAGATCGAACGGCCGGACGGCGAATTCCGCACCCTGCCGAAGCCCGCGACCCCGGGCGCCTGACGGCGATCCTCAGTTCGCCGCCGCCGGGGCGGTCGGCGGCGCGGGCGGCGCGTAGACGCCGTCCTCCCAGCCACCGCCGAGCGCGAGGTACAGGCCGATCAGCGCCTGCCGGTGCGTCAGCTCCGCCTGGATCGCGTCCGTTTCCGAGGCGAGCACCTGCCGCTGCGCGTCGAGGAGTTCCAGAAACCCCGTGACACCGGCGCGAAAGCGCAGCTCGGCGAGCCTGAGCGCCTCGCGCGCCGCATTGACGCGCCGGGCCTCGATCGCCACGAGCTCCGCGCTCGTCTGGTAGGCGCTGAGCGCATTCGCCGTATCACCGAGCGCGTTGTTGACGACCCGGCGGTAGCCGATCACCGCCTCGTCGACGCGCGCCAGCGCCACGTCGCGGTTGGCGCGCAGCGCGCCACCCGCGTAGAGCGGCAGCAACAGGTTCGGGCCGAGCGAGGCGACCTTCGCGCCGCTGCCACCGAGCGCGTCCCCGAGGTGCGTGCTGACGGTGCCGAAAATGCCGGTCAGCGAAATGTCCGGGAAGAACTGCGCCCGCGCCACCAGCACGCGGGCGTGCGCGGCCTTGAGCCGTGCCTCGGCGATGCGCACGTCCGGACGGCGCAGCAGAAGGTCGGAGGGCAGGCCGGCCGGCACCGC
>CAITAM010000582.1 GCA_903890265.1 uncultured Pseudomonadota bacterium
AGGTCATCACCAACCCCCCGGATGCCCTGCTGGACGGCGACCGGGTGCGGGTGGCGAAGAAGTGACGCCGCGGGTGCTCGACGGCACGGGCGGGCGGGCCGGACGATCTGGCTCGCCCCGCTGCTGCTTGGCGCCTGCGCCGTGGGTCCCGACTACCACGCGCCCGAGGCGTCCCTGCCGGACACCACCGGCTGGAAATCTGCCGTCGAGTGGCGCCCGGCGGCGCCTGCCGATCAGGCGGCGCGCGGCCCGTGGTGGGAGGTCTACGCCGACCCTGAACTCAACCGGCTCGAGGCACTCGCGCTGCAGGCCAACACGAGTCTCGCGATCGCCGCCGCGCAGCTCGACGTGGCCCGCGCCCAGGCCACGGTTGCGAACTCTGCCCTCGTGCCCGAGGTCGATATCGGCGCGCAGGCGAGTCGCGCCCGCCTGTCGGCGTCGCGCCCGACCAACGGCGGCACGCCGACCACCCGTCCGGCCTTCCAGAACACGTTCCAGCTGCCCCTCACCGTCAGCTACGAGCTGGACCTGTTCGGCGCTGTGCGCCGCGGCGCCGAGGCCGCCCGGGCCGGCGTGGAGGCGACGGCCGCCGATCTTGAGTCGGCGCGGCTCGTCATCAGTGCGGAAGTCGCCAATGACTACTTCGCGCTGCGCGAGGCGGATGCCGAGGTCGCGATCGATGGCCGTACGGTGGCGGCCCTGCGCCGGGCGCGCGCGGTGATCGCCGAGCGCCATCGCGCCGGCACCGCGTCAGGCCTTGACCTCGCTGCCGAGGACACGGCGCTTGCCAACGTCGAGGCCGATCTCGCCGATGCCACGCTGAGCCGGGCACAGTACGAGAACGCTCTCGCGGTGCTCGTCGGCGTGCCTGCGCCCGAGTTTCATGTGGCGCCGGTCGACACGCTGACGGCGTTCGATACCGGAACCGTGCTCGGGGTGGCGGTTGTGCCGAGCCACCTGCTCGAACGGCGGCCGGACGTGGCGGCAGCGGAGCGCCGGGTCGCGGCGGCGAACGCCGCGATCGGTGTCGCCACCGCGGCTTATTTCCCGGCGCTTGAGTTGACCGCGGCGGTCGGTTACGAAAGTGTCGCTGCACCGCTGATTTCGGCGCCGAACCTCGCCTGGGCGCTCGGCGCGGCGCTCAGCGCGCCGCTGTTCGATGCCGGTCGCCGCCACGCCGGCGTGGAGATCGCACGGGCCGGCCACGACATCGCGGTTGCACAGTATCGCGCGGTCGCGCTCAACGCCTTTGCCGAGACGGAGGATGCCCTCGCCTCCCTGTCCCTGTCGGCCGAGGCCGCGGCGGCGCGCGCTCGCGCGGCCAGCGCCGCGCGGCAGAGCCTCGCGCTTGCCACCCGCCGCTACGAGGTCGGCGTGGCGTCCTACCTTGACGTGGTCAGTGCGCAGCAGGCCCAGCTCGGTGCGGAACGCGACGCCGTGCGCGCGCAGACGCGCGAGCGACTCGCGACCGCGCTCCTGGTGAAGGCCGTCGGCGGCGACTACCCGCGCGGAACCGTGCCGTCCGCCTCGACCGCCGTGCCCTGATCCTTGCGAACCATGGCCAGCAGCGCACCGATCGTGCGGTGCGCCTCCAGCGGATGTCGCAGCGGCCGCCCGAAATCGAGCCGGTAACGATTCCGGCGACCCAGACGCTCGCGGGTCAGCACGCCGGCGGCCTCGAGGTCGGCCACGATTTTCTGTACCGCGCGCTCCGTGATACCGACCGCCTGGGCGACGTCCCGCAGGCGGGCCTCCGGATCCTGCGCGAGGCAGACGAGGACGTGTCCGTGGTTGCTGAGAAATGTCCACTGGCGCGCGCCGCCGGAGGGGTCCTTCGTCAGTTCATTAGCCACGTTATGTCATCCTTTTGCACTACCGACCGGTGCCAGCCGGGTTCGGACGGCGGGTGTCCCGCCCAGGGGTATTCTCGCACGCCACCCGGGCCG
>CAITAM010000583.1 GCA_903890265.1 uncultured Pseudomonadota bacterium
CAGAGCGCATCGAAGGCCCCGGCGCGCTTCGCCAGCGCGAGGTAGACGACGATCAGGAGCATCGGCACGATCGAGAACGCCGCGGCGAGCGGCAGGTTACCGGCCGTGCCCTGCTGCTCGTAGACCATCATGCCGATGAAATAGCCCGGGGCGCCCACGACCTGCGGGATCACGTAGTCGCCGAGCGTGAGCGAAAAGGCAAAGACGCTGCCGGCTGCCACGCCCGGCACGGCTAGCGGCAGGATGACGTGCCAGAACGTCTGGCCCGGCGTGGCACCGAGGTCGCCGGAGGCCTCGATCAGGTTCCGCGGTACGCGCTGCAGGGCGGCTTCGATCGGCAGGATCACGAACGGCAGCCACATGTAGAGAAACACCAGCGCCATGCCGAGATAAGAGGACGCGAGCGACGGGCCGCCGACCAGCGGCGTCGCGAGCAAGCGCTCAAGTGCGGCCGTCAGGTGCAGCTCCCCGACAAACCAGCTCAGGATGCCTTCCTTGGCGAGGATGAGGCGCCAGGCGTAGACCTTGACGAGGTAGCTCGTCCACATGGGGGCGATGACCGCGACCGTGAGGAGCGTGCGCACCCGGCCGCGCGCGTAGCGGGCCATGTAGTAGGCGAGCGGAAAGGCGACGACGACGCTCGCGAGCGTCACGACGAGCGCCATGGCCACCGTCCGGAGCACGATGTCGAGGTTGGCCGGCTGGCTCGTGAGCAGCCGGAACGTCGCGAGCGTGGGCTCCCGGACCAGGGCGCCGGTGAAATCGTCGACGGAAAAAAAGCTCTGCAGGACGAGCGCGATCAGCGAGGCGAGATAGACCGTGCCAAACCACAGGAGCGGCGGCAGCAGCAGCAGAAACAGCGCGAGGCCCCGCCGGCGGTGCATCAGGCTCGCCAGCGCGGATCCCCGGGGTGGCGCGACGCCGGCAGGGATCGCCACCGTCACGGCGACTCGCGCACCGCGACCGGCGCGTCGGCGGACCAGGTGAGCCCCACGGTGCTGCCGAGCGCCGCCTCGCGCAGGACGCGGCCGCTGTCGAGCTCCGCCTGCAGCACCGTGCCCCCGCCAACGTCGACCCTGAGCCGGCTCACGGCGCCGCGGTACTGCACGTCGATGACGGTACCTGGCACGTGGGTGGGTGCCGCACCGTGTGGCTCGCGGTGTGTCTCGCGGTGTGGCACATCGACGAGCCTCACGTCCTCGGCGCGCAGGGCGTAGCACCCCGATCGGCCGAGCACGCGCCGTGCCTCGTCGCCCTTGAGGACATTGGCCGAGCCCACGAAGCGCGCGACGAATTCCGTGTCGGGCCGCTGGTAGAGGTTACGCGGGGTATCGAGCTGCTCGATCTTGCCGGCGTTGAAGACCGCGACGCGATCGGCCATCGACAGGGCCTCGCCCTGGTCGTGGGTCACGAAGACGAACGTGATGCCGAGCGACCGCTGCAGGGACTTGAGCTCGGTCTGCATGTCCTCGCGCAGCTTGAGATCGAGCGCCCCGAGCGG
>CAITAM010000584.1 GCA_903890265.1 uncultured Pseudomonadota bacterium
CCGTCCGGTCGTCAGCCTATCGCCGCCGACCCGGCCGCTCGCGCAGCAAGCCCGCGTCAAACCCCGTTAAACCAGGTGCATCTGTCGCTTGAAGAATGGTGCCCAGGAAGGGACTCGAACCCCCACGGTGTTACCCGCTAGTACCTGAAACTAGTGCGTCTACCAATTCCGCCACCTGGGCAGGAGGGGAGTGCCGGACCGTCCCGGCGTGCGAAGCCGCGAAATCTACGCACGCCCCCCTGCCTTGTCAATGAACCAATGAACCCCGCCCGCCGGCGCCTCGCGCCAAGGGCGCAAAACCCGAAGTGAATCCCATTCGATGAAGAAGACTCCCGCCAACTGGCGCGACAACGACCCGAAGCGCGACGAGGAATCGACGCGCTACGCCCGACCCATCCCCAGCCGGGCATACCTCTGCGACGTGCTCGCCGAGGCCGGCGAGCCGCTGACGGCCGACGAACTCGTGCGGCGCCTGAAGCTCAAGGACCGGGCCCTCAAGCTCGCCCTGATGGCCCGCCTTGGCGCCATGGTCCGCGACGGCGAGCTGCTGCTCAACCGGCGCGACCAGTACCTCCTGACCGACCGTACCGTGGTGCTGCCGGGCACCGTGCAGGGACACCGCGACGGCTTCGGCTTCCTCCGCCCGGACGACGGCTCGGACGACCTGTACCTGTCGCCACTGCAGATGCGCGAGTGCATGCACGGCGATCGCGTCGCCGTGCGCCCGTCGGGTACCGATTCGCGTGGCCGGCGCGAGGGGGTCGTCGTCGAGGTCCTCGAGCGACGCACGCAGCAGGTCGCCGGGCGTTTTCGCATCGAGCACGGGCTGGGCTTCGTCTCGCCTGACAACCGGCGCAACGCGCATCGCGTCGTGGTCGCGGCCAAGGACCGCGGGTCGGCCAAGGACGGCGACCTCGTGGTCGCGGCGCTCCTGCAGTCGCCGAGCCGCCACGCGCAGGCGGTGGGTCGGATCGTGCGCGTGCTGACGGAGGGCAGCGTCGCCGACACGGCGGTTGATCTTGCGATTGCCTCGCACCAGCTGCCCGCGGAGTTTCCGGCCGCGGCCGTGCGCGAGGCCAAGCGCTTCGGCCGCAGCGTGCCCGAGAGCTACTACGAGGGTCGCCTTGACCTTCGCGCACTGCCGCTGGTGACGATCGACGGCGTCGACGCCAAGGACTTCGACGACGCGGTGTACGCCACACCCACCCGCACCGGCTGGCGCGTGCTGGTCGCGATCGCCGACGTGTCGAGCTACGTCACGCCGGGCAGTGCCCTCGATGCCACGGCCCGCGAGCGTGCGACCTCGGTCTACTTCCCGAGCCGCGTCCTGCCGATGCTGCCGGAGGCACTGTCGAACGGCCTGTGCTCGCTGATGCCGGACGTGGACCGGCTGTGCGTCGTCTGCGACATGAGCATTGCCCGCGATGGCCGGGTCACGGGCTCGGGCTTCGCGATGGCGGTCATGAAGAGCCATGCGCGCCTGACCTACGATCGCGTGGCGCAGGCGATCGTCGAGCGCGAGCCTAAGGTGCGCGCCGAACTCGGACCGCTGCTCGACGGCCTTGAGTGCCTGTACGACGTGTACCGTGCGCTGCGCCGCCGCCGCGAAGCGCGCGGTGCGCTCGACTTCGAGGCGGGCGAGGTCAAGGTCATCGTCGGTTCTGACGGTGAAGTCGAGGAGCTGCGCGTCACGCAGCGCAACGACGCGCACCGGCTGGTCGAGGAATGCATGATCGCGGCCAACGTCGAGGCCGCACGCTTTCTCAAGCGGCACAAGATGCCGGCCCTCTATCGCGTGCACGCAAGGCCGGACGAGGACCGCGTGCTTGAGCTCAAGCGCTTCCTGTCGACGCGCGGCGTGCACCTCGATACGAGCGGCGAGCTCGACCCGGGCAAGCTCGCGAGCACGCTGCGCGGCGTGCAGGGCCGGCCGGACACGGCGATGCTCGAGAGCATGATCATCCGTTCGCTGGCGCAGGCAGTGTACCAGCCGGAGAACATCGGTCACTTTGGCCTTGCGCTGTCCGAGTACGCGCACTTCACGTCGCCGATCCGCCGGTACCCGGACCTGCTCGTGCACCGTGCGATCAGCCACGTGCTCGGCGGCGGCGATGCGGGGTCGTTCGTGCATTCGGCGCGCGAGTTCGAGCTCTTCGGCCAGGAATGCTCGATGCGTGAGCGGCGTGCCGACGAGGCGGCCCGCGACGTCGTCGCCTACCTCAAGTGCGAGTTCATGCGAAACCGCGTCGGTGAGGAGTTTCCGGCGATCGTCACGGGCGTCACCGATTTCGGCTTGTTCGTGCAGCTCGAGTCGCTGCCGGTCGACGGGCTGGTGCATGTCGCCGCGCTCGGCGCCGACTACTTCCGCTTCGAGGAGGATCGCAAGACGCTGGTCGGCGACCGTACCGGCCAGCGCTACACGCTGGGCGACAAGCTGACGGTGCGCCTGACCCGCGTCGATCCCACCGAGCGCAAGATGGACTTCGAGCTCGTCGAGAGCCGCGAGGCGGCCTTCCACCCGCGCCGCGCGCGCGCCGCCCGGGCCGGGAAAAAGGCGCATGGCCGCTGAGCGGGTCTACGGGCTGCACGCGGTCCGGGCGCTCATCGGCCGCCGTCCGGGGGCCGTGCGCCGGCTGCTGGTCCAGGGCGGGCGCGAGGACCGGCGGCTCGGCGAGATCGTCAAGCTCGCCCGGGAGCACGGCATCGCGGTCGAGACCCGGGCCGCGGACGCGCTCGACGAACTCGCGGCGGGCGGCGTGCACCAGGGCGTGGTCGCCGAGGTGGAGGCGGCCGTCGCGCTGACCGAGGATGCGCTCCTCGGCGCCCTGACCGACCGTGACGGGCCACCGCCGCTCCTGCTCGTGCTGGACGGCGTGCAGGATCCGCACAACCTCGGCGCCTGCCTGCGCAGCGCCGACGCGGTCGGCGTCGAATTTGTCGTGGCACCGCGCGACCGGGCCACCGGCCTCACCCCCGTCGTGCGCAAAGTCGC
>CAITAM010000585.1 GCA_903890265.1 uncultured Pseudomonadota bacterium
CCGAGTCGAGCGCGGCGCGCCAGGCGATCCGATACCGCTCACGGTCGTCCGGATGCACGTAGCAGGCGACATAATCTTCCACCGTCGCCGGTGCGTCGTCGGGGTCGAAACCCACGATCCGGGCGGCCATCGCCGACCAGGTGACCCGCCCGTCGCCGGTGCCGACCTCAAAGTTGCCGAGATTCGCCAGTTCCTGGGCCGCCCGCAGCAGGGATTCGGATTTGGACAGCGCGTCGACCGCCGCCCGGCGCGCGCTCATGTCATGCAGGATGCCAACGAAGCGGGACCGCTCCGCGCCGCGGATCTCGCCGACCGAGAGGAACACCGGGAACAGGCTGCCGTCGGCGCGCTGCGCCATGACGTCCCGACCGCTGCCGATCACCCGACGGTGGCCGGTTCGTTCGTACGCGTCCATGTAACTCGTGTGCCGCTCCCGGTCACCGGTCGGCATCAGGGTTGCCACGTCGCGGCCGACGATCTCCGCGGCGCGGTAGCCGAACAGGCGTTCTGCGCCCGGGTTGAACGTCTCGATGCGACCGTTGGCGTCGATGATGATGATGGCATCGACCGCGGCGCTGAGCAGCGCGTCGAGCTCGATCTCGGCGCGGCGGCTGGCGGGGGAGGAGTGCTCTGTCACTGGGGGCTGCCGCCGCCGGCTGGGTGCGCGGCGGCGGCGTCAGGCGCCGCCCGATTGGCAGGTCGGGCGGTCGCGCGGCTCAATAGTCGTCGTTGTCGTCTTCGTCGAGGTCGTCCTCGTCCTCATCCTCGTCGTCGTCCCAGTCGTCGTCGTCGTCGAGTTCTTCCTCGTCGAGATCTTCATCGTCGAGGTCGTCATCGCCCGACCCGGACCAGCCCTCGGGCTCTTCCGACGGATCGAGGTCCATCTCGGCCCAGCCGTCCATGTCGAGCTCCTCCACGTCGCCGTCGAGATGCTGGATCTCGATGAGCTCTTCGTCGGGGTCTACCGAGAGCACCTGGAAGGTCTCGTCCGACTCGAGGTCGCGGTACCACTTGCCGGCCACCGGATCATGATCTCTGCCCACGTCACTGACCTCCGGGTATGGACCCGCCTTCGATTGATTGCGCACGACTCGCCACCCGAAGCGATGGCGGTACCTGACGCTGGGATATTAGGTCGTCGCACTGCCGCAGGCAATGAGTGCGTCATCGGTTCCTGGCGGATGCGTCAATATCTGCGTCGGGGCACTGACTGTCAGCGGACTGTAACCCGCGTATGGGATGCGTCGGGCGCCGGCATCGGATGCGGGTCCCGCCGTCGGTCTGCCGTGCACGTGGTGCGCATGGTGTGCGCCAGGATCGAGCGCGCCGTACGCCGTCAGCAGCGCAGAGGCCAGCACCACGACGCCGGCGGCACGGGTCAGGGAGCGACCCGGGCGCAACCGGCCGAGGCCGAACCCGGTACCCGAGCCGATGACGACCAGAGCCGGCAGTGTCCCCGCCCAAAAGCCCGCCATGGTGGCGAGTGCGCCGGCCAAGGATCCGGACGCTGCAGCGAGCAGCAAGACCGAGTACACGAGCCCGCATGGCATGAATCCCCAGAGCAGGCCGAGGCCAAGCGGGCGCAGTCGCCGCGGCAGGGCAAGGACTCGGCCAGTCAGCGGCGCCAGCAGCCGCCAGAATCGTGCCCCGACGCGCTCCATCCCGAGCAGGTCACGACTGTCCAGCAGTCGCAGCGCCAGTGCCGCAAGGACCGCAGCCGTCACGAGCCGCAGGCCAAGCGCGACCGCGCCCGTCGGCAGCAGCCCCAGTGCCCCACGGAGCGCGACTTCCAAGAAGCCGCCAACGAGCAGGTAGCCGAGCAGTCGGCCCGCGTTGAACGTCAGCGTCGAGGTCATCAGCCGGGCGGGGCTCGCGCGCGAGGACTGGCCACCCACGGCGGCGGCGATGCCACCGCACATCACGACGCAGTGTGCGCTGCCGGCGACGCCTGCGAGGGCTGCGGCCCCAAGGCCGAGCAGTGTCATGGTGGGGGCCCGTCCTTAGGCCGGGTCCCGTCGCTCAGCACCGCCCAGCCCGGGGAGTCGAGGTCGTCGAACTGGCCCGACGACACCGCCCAGAAAAATGCCCAGACCGCGCCGGCGCTCAGCACGAGACCGAGTGGTATCAGGACGAAGAGAATGGTCATCCCGCGCAGACCTCTGCGCTGGCGACCGCGTGGCGTCGCGACAGGCGCGGACTGCGGCCGCTCGTCGGGCGCCGCACCAGTCGCGACGCGTTCAGTACCACCACGAGTGAGCTGAGCGACATGCCGAGTGCGGCCAGCCACGGCGGCAGGAAGCCGAGCGCCGCGGCGGGCAGGCTGAGCGCGTTGTAGATCGCCGCCCAGACGAGATTCTGTCGCACGACC
>CAITAM010000586.1 GCA_903890265.1 uncultured Pseudomonadota bacterium
CGGCGCCGGTCAGCCGCTCGGTGGCACGCGCCGCGCCGTGGGCCTCCAGCAGCGCGCGCAGCGCAAAAAGCTCCTCGCCGTCGTCCGCCGCGTTCGCCGTCACGATCGCGCCCTGGTTCGGCCTGAAGTCGACCACGCCCTCGGCGTGCAGCCGGCGCAGCGCCTCGCGCACCGGCGTGCGGCTGACGCCGGCGTCCGCGGCGACCTGCTGCTCGGTCAGGCGCAGGCCCGGCGCGTAGCGACCGCTCGCGATGCCCTCCTGCACCGTGCGGTAGGCACGCTGCACGGCCCGCCCGCCGCGCCCGACGTTTGGCTTGGGGTCACCGTCCACGGTCGGCAGCCGCGGCCGGCGGAAAGCCGCCGGCCTTGAGCACGCGGCCGGGCAGTGCCCGGCCGAGCGTGACCTCGAGCGCCCGGCCCGCCGCGAGCAGCGCCTCGAGCGACACGCCGGTCGGGATGCCCATCCGCTCGAAGAGGTACACGAGATCCTCGGTCGCGACGTTGCCGGTCGCCTTCGGCGCGAAGGGGCAGCCCCCGAGACCACCGACCGAGGCGTCGAAGACGCGCACCCCGGCGGCGTAGCCCGCGCAGGCATTGGCGAGCGCGGTGTTGCGCGTGTCATGAAAATGCAGCCGCAGGCGAACACCGGGCAGCGCCTCCCGCACGCGCCCGACGAGGTCTGTCACCTGGGTGGGCACGGCGACGCCGATGGTGTCGGCCAGCGCGATTTCGACGGGCCCCGCCTCGGCCGCCCGGCGCGCGAGGTCGACCACGCGCGCCGGCGCCACCTCGCCCTCGAAAGGGCAGCCGAAGGCCGTCGAGATCGTGATCTGGGCCGGCAGGCCGGCCGCGCGGGCCTCGCCCGCGATGTCCGCCCACGCGCCGAGCGCGGTGGCAACATCCATGCCCTGGTTGCGCAGACCGAAGGCGTCGGTGGCGGCGACCGCCATGCCGATCTCGGTGACACCCGCCCGGCGCGCCCGCTCGTAGCCGCGCCGGTTGAGGACGAGGCCGATCGCGGTAAAGCCGGGCCGCGGCCCGAGCCCGGCGAGGACGGCCTCCGCGTCGGCCATGGCGGGCACGCGCTCCGGATGGACGAAACTCGCCACTTCGAGCCGGCCAAGGCCGCTCGCCACCAGCCGGCCGATGAGCTCGAGCTTGGCCGCGGTCGGCAGCACGCCAGGCTCGTTCTGCAGCCCGTCGCGGACGCCGACCTCGACGATCTCGACACGCTCCATCGGCGCACCCCGCGGGCTCTGCCCGGCACCCCGGTGCCGGCCGCCCGCTCCGATTGTATACCGCGCTGTGGTTGTCGAGCTCCGGCGCGGTCGCCCGCGCCCGAGCGGCGGACCTCAGTTCTTCATCAGCGCAAGCCAGGCATCGGCGGCCTTGGTCATGCGCGGATCGGCCTTGGCCGCGGTGAAGGCCTTGGTCGCCTCGTCAAACTTGCCGAGGCGCGCGAACGAGATGCCGAGCACCATGTTCGCGTCGTCGACCCGCTTGACGTCGCCGACGCGGTCGGCGGCGAGCCCGCGCTGGATCGCTTCGGTCGCGTGCACGTAGTCCTCGAGCCCGAAGTACGCGTAGCCGACCGCGACGTCCTTGTTACCCGACTTGCCCGCCCGGGCCTCCTTGTCGAGCGCCGGCAGGCCCTTCCTGTCGTCGGCGGCGTTGCGCTTCTCCGCCGTGAGCAGCTTCGTGTTGCTGTCGTCGAGCGTAATCCACTTCTCGGTGCTCGCCTTCTCCAGCACCTTCTGCGCCTCGGAGGCCACGCCCGAGCGCTCGGCAAGCGTCGCGTAGTCGACGATCTGGGCCTGCTTCTGCAGGTAGCCCTTCGCGAACGCGAGCCGGTAGAGGTTCAGCAGCTGGCGCTCGTCACCGCCCTGGTTGAGCGCGAGCACGCCGATCATGTAGGAGTCCTTCGGGAAGCGGTACAGGAGCTCCTCGGTCGCCGCCGCCTGGTGCGCGGTGTCCTTCGCCTTGTAGTAGCAGTCCTGCGCCATGAGGAGCTGCTGCTCGGTCGCCTGGCCCGCCGCCTGGATCTTCGTGATCGTGTCCGTCGCTCCGGCGCAGTCTTTCTGCTGGTAGTCGAGGCGGGCGAGCAGGTCGAGGCTCTCGGCACTGGCGCCGGCCACGGCGATGTAGTCCTTCAGCGCCGGGATCGACTCGTCGTACTTCTTCTGCTTGATGAGGGTCTGGTAGATGACCTGCAGGTTGGTCGCCCTGTCCTTCTCGGTCACGCCCTCGGTCGCGTTCATGTGCTTCGCCGCGGCGATCAGCGCGTCGTCGTCCTTGAGGTTGTACGCCGCGGTCCGCTCGACCGATACCGCGTACATCTGCTCGCACGGCTTCTTCGCCTCGGTGTAGGCGTCCTTGGCCGCCGGCAGCGCCGCCGCCCAGTCATTCTTCTGCGCCGCGTCCGCCGCCACCTTGTACTTGTTGCGGAACTTCTCCGATACGTCGCACTTCTGCTCCTTGGCCGCGTCCTTGGCCGGCTCCGCCGCCGCCGCCGCACAGAGCGGCGCGGCGCTGCCAAGAACCGCGAAACCGAGCCAGGCGACCGCCAGTGCGGCGTTCGGGCGGACGGTGGAAAGCATGTCTCGCAACTTCGTCATGGCGAATCCTCGCTGGGTCATGGGCGCCAGGCGGCCGCAAGGCGCGTCTGACGCGACGGTGTCCCGCCCGACTGCCGCGGGACGCGGCGTGACGTGACGGGAATCGGTGAATGGCCGGCTCGTATTGTAGCTTGTCGCCACGGCGGGCTGGCAGGTCCGCGGCGGGCGCCCGCGGCGCTCTCGACGCCGCCACGTTGCTGCAAGGCAGCAGCGCGAACGCCCGGGGCGGGCCGTGGGCCCGCCCCGGCGTCCGGTCAGTTCTTCATCAGGGCCAGCCAGAGGCCCGCGGCCTTCGCCCTCCGCGGGTCGGCCTTCGCGGCCGTGAACGCCTTCTCGGCGTCCGCGAACTTCTTCTGCCGCGCGAGCGCGATGCCGACCGCCATGTTCGCGTCGTCGGGGCGCGCGACGCGCGCCACGTGGTCCGCCGCGAGGCCGCGGTTGAGCGCCGCGACGGCGGCCGGGTACTGCTCGAGGCCGAAGTACATCATGCCGACCTTGACGTCCTTGTCGCCGTTCTTGCCGGCCTGCGACTCCTTGTCGAGCTGCGCCACGTTGGCGGCGTCTTCGGCCGCGGCACGCTTTTCCTGCGCTTCGAGGTTCTTCGACTTGTCGTCGAGCGTGATGTACTTCTTCTCGACCGACTTGTCGAGCACGCGCAGCGCCTCGTTGGTGGCACCCGAGGTGTCGGCGAGCTTGGCGTAGAGCAGGATGTCGTCGGCCGTCGTCAGCCAGTCGTGCTGGAAGCCAAGCCGGTAGACGTTCAGCAGCGCACGGTCGTCGATCTTGCCGATGCGGTAGAGCGCGACGAGATCGGCGTAGTAGCCCTTCTTCGGGAACCGCTCCATCAGCTGCTGGATCACCGCCTCGCGACGCTCGTCCTTGCTCTTGAAGTAGCATTGCTGCTGGGCGAGCAGCTGCTTCTCGGTCAGGTTCTTGCCGCCGCTCGCCTTGTCGATGGCGGACAGCGCCGCCGGGCAGTTGCCGGCCGCGAGTTCGAGCTCGGAGAGGTTGTTCCAGTCGGCCGGCGTGCCGCCCGTCTGCTTGACGTACTCGCGCAGCGGTGGCAGTGCCTTGTCGAGGTGGCGCAGCTGCTGCTGGGCGTCCGAGATCTGCTTCAGGTTCGCGGTCTTGTCCTTGGCCGAGACGATGTCGGAGGCGTTCATCGCCTCGCACACGGCAACGAGCTCCGACCAGTTCTTCGCGCTGTAGGCGTACTGGCGCTGCAGCTGGAACGAGGTCTGCTTCTCGCAGGCCTGGGTCGAGGCGGCGAGCATTTCCTTGGCGTGGCTCAGGGCGCCGGCGTAGTCGCCCTTCTTCTGCGCCTCGGTCGCGGCGGTGTACTTCTCAAACCAGCCCTTCGACGCGTTACATTCGGCGGCGTTCGACGCGGGCGCGTAGGCGACCCCGGCCACGAGCACCACGGAAAGCAGGAGCGCGCCCGGCGCCGCTGCCACGATGTTCAAGATTCGCTGCCTCATCGACCTACTCCGGTACACAGAAAACGAATGGGTGGTTTTGGGTCCGCGCCACGCAGACGGCCGCGGTGAGACCCGATCTTAATGCAAAGCAACACGACGTCGAGTCCCACGTGACGGCCAAACGTGAATTATTGATGACCCGGGCGGCGGCCCCCGCCCCCGCCGCGGTCGTGCAAAGGGGGCCCAAGGCCCCCTTTGCGCTCCACCGCGACCGGTCGCCCGGACGACGCGTCGTTACACGCCGCCCGAGGAATCGCCGGCGAAGCCGATCTTCTTCAGCTTGCCGCGCTGGACGATGAACAGCACGTCGGCGATCTTCTGGTAGCGCGCCCGCTTGTCCGCCGCGATGTGAACCTCCGGCTGGGGGTCCTTCTTGGCGGCGTCCAGCACGTACGAGTTGATGTCGGTGAGCGAGGACGGCGTGCCGTTCCAGAGGATCTGGCCGTCCGACTGGACGGTGATCGTGATGGGCTGCTCGACCACGTCCGGCGGCGGCGTGTCGCTCTGGCGCGGCAGGTCGATGCTGACCGCTTCGGTCGCGACCGGCAGCGTGATGATGAAGATGATGAGCAGCACCAACATGATGTCAACGAGGGGAACCACGTTGATCGTCGTGTTGTACTCGCTCTCGGCCGAGGGTACGGACATGCCCATGGTGTTCTGCCTTGGTAGCTAGTGCGGTGAGTCCGCCGGCATCAGCCGGCCGACGGCTGTTCGGCGATGAACGAGATGCTCAGGATCCCGGCCCGCTGCAGCTCGGTCATCACGCTCTGCACCGACTCGTAGTAGGTACGGCGGTCGGCACGGATGTGCACGGCAGGCTGCGGGTCCTTGCCGGCCTCGATGCGGGCGAAGTTACGCAGGCCATCCATCGTGATGTTGCTGTCGTTCCAGTACGGCGTACCGGTGAAGTCGATCGAGATGTTGATGTCCTCGGGCTTCGTCTCCGTGGGCTCGTTGAGCTCCTTCGGCAGATCGACGCGCACGGCCTTGGTGGCGACGGGCACGGTGAGGATGAAGATGATGAGGAGCACCAGCATGATGTCGACGAGCGGCACCACGTTGATCTCTGTGTTGTAGTCGCCTTCTGGAACGCTTGCGCCACCGGCCATGATCGACTCCTAAGCAGGTTCTGGGAAAGACCGGGTGGCGGCAACGTGCCGCCACCCCTCCGCAGGACCGTTTCTTACTTCTTGACCGCCGTCGCGACCTTCGCACCGGTTGCCGTGATGACACGGGCGCCCGACAGAAGAGCCTGGTGCAGGTCGTGCGCGAAGTAGTTCACGCGCTCGCTGATCGACTTGTTGCGACGGGTCAGCCAGTTGTAACCGAGCACGGCCGGCACGGCGACGAACAGACCGATGGCGGTCATGATGAGCGCCTCACCGACGGGACCGGCGACCTTGTCGATCGACGCGTTGCCCGAGATGCCGATGCGGATGAGGGCGTGGTAGATGCCCCACACCGTACCGAACAGACCGACGAACGGCGCGGTCGAGCCGACCGAAGCCAGGATCGCCATGCCCTTCGCGAGGTCGCTGTTGATGGTGTCAACGCGACGCTGCATGTGGCTCGAGATCCAGTCGTGCAGGTCGATCGACTCGGTCAGGCGGCCCTTGTTGCGCTCGTGGTGCTCGAGCGACTGCATGCCGTCGGCGGCGATCGCGCGGAACACGTTGTCGTCACCCTTCAGGCGGGCGATGCCGTCCGACAGGCTCGAGGACGCCCAGAAGTCCTTCTCGGCGCTGTCGGCCTGGGCCGAGAGCGCGCTCTGATCCCACGCCTTGGTCAGGATCACGTACCACGACAGGAGCGACATGATCACGAGGATCGTGAAGACCGTCCACGTCACCGGGCCGCCGTCGTGAAGCACGCCCATCAAGCCATACGGATTACCGCCGTCTGCTACCGCTGCATCAGCCATCTGAGTTCCCCTTGTCTAGAACGTAAAACCTAAAACCGTCCCACCAATTCCGTTCCGGCCCGCCAGCACCCGTCGCTCGGGTGTGTCGTGGCGCGCCGGCCCTCGCCGTGCCCCGGTGGCGAAAGCCCCGCGGCAAGATTCTGCTGCTCCGCTACGTCAGTTGAGCTTCCACCGGTACTTCATCACCTGCCAGTTGGCGACCGCGTTGTTGCCCACC
>CAITAM010000587.1 GCA_903890265.1 uncultured Pseudomonadota bacterium
CGCCGCGTCCTGGGCCGTGTTCAGCGGCGGCCCGGCCACCGCCGCCGGTGGCGCGGCCACGGCCGGTTCAAGCATCGTCTCGCGCGTGCCGAGCACGCCGAGCGCCTCGAGTGATTTCGCCGCGGCGCGCGCGCTGGGTCCGAGGGCGGCGAGGTCACCGCTGCCGAGCGAGCCCAGCCGGTCGATCGCCTCGAGCACCGCCCGCTGGCGGCTGCCGACCCGCGCGGGCAGGGCGGTCGCCGGCTGCCGGTACCAGCGCCGCTCCGTGGCGTGCAGCGGTCGGCCCTGGCGCAGCAGGGCCGGCAGCGCCGCGGCCAGCGCGTCGCCCAGCGACGCCTGGTAGTAGTCGGCCGCAAACGTCACCAGTTCGAGGGTCGCCGGATCGAACAGCGGTTCGTCATCCAGCACGCGCAGCGCGGTCTTCAGTTTGCCCGGGTCGACGGCCGTCGACGTATCGGTGCCGGCAAGGAGCCCGATTCGTGTCCGGCGGCCGAACGGCACGAGGACCCGCACCCCGGGCGGCGGGGCAGGCGCCAGCGGGTCCGGGGCCTCGTAGTCGAACAGGCGACGGACCGGACCGTCGAGCGCCACTTTGAGGAAAAAAGGGTCGGCGGCTCGCACGGGAAGCGCGTTCCTTGGCGTCACGGGGCATGGGGTCCGGAGTTGCCGGCTTGCAGCCGCTATTGTGGCCGATTTCTCGGTTTTCGACCTGCCGGGGGCTCCCGGGCGCGTCAACCCCGCCGGCCGCGTCGCGTTATACAGACACGTGCGGACACCGGTCCGCGGTAACGGCGGAGGCTCTCTCAATGTCTGCTACGCTTTCGGCCGCATTCCTGGCCGTCCCCGAGCGGGCGGCCGCGATGAACGCCGGTAGGACGGAGGGCATCCTGGATCAGTCGCGCGCAATGGATCGGTTTCTGGCCGACGTCGAACGCCGTGCGCTTCGCATCGCCGAGATTGCCGTTCGCGACCGGGACGATGCGCTCGACATCGTTCAGGACGCGATGATCCAGCTGGCCAGTCGCTACGTCGACCGGCCGGAAGAGGAGTGGCGGGCGCTGTTCTACCGGATTCTGCGCAACCGCATTTACGATTGGCAGCGACGGCGCAAGGTGCGCGGTCGGGTCATCGCCTGGTGGACGGGCGGTGTTGCCACCGACGACGACGAGGCACCGGACCTGATCGAGTCGGCGCCGTCGCCTGACGCGGGCCCGGACGCCCGCCTCGAATCGGGGCAGGCGATGCGCCAGCTGGAGGCGGCGCTGTCGCGGCTGCCGGCGCGGCAGGCCGAAGCGTTCATGCTGCGCAGTTTTGAAGGGCTCGACGTCGCCGAAACGGCGCGAGCGATGGGCTGCTCCGAAGGCAGCGTCAAGACGCATCATTTCCGTGCGACGCAGGCACTGCGCGCCGAGCTTGGAGAGCACTGGCCATGAGCCCAATGCAGCAGGATGACGAAGACTCGGTATTCCACGCGCAGGCGCGCGCGGCGTTCGATGCGAGCGTGGCCGCCATGGACGGGTCGACGCGTTCGAAGCTGAATCAGGCACGCCAGCGTGCCCTCGGGGCGACGCGACGCGCTGACCGCTGGCTGCCGCGTGCGTGGGTACCGGCCGGCGCGATGGCGTCCGTCGCGGTCGTGGGGCTCGCGGTATTCCTCGCCTTGCCGTCGATGTCACATCACGGCGCGGATGGCCTCGCGCTCGAGGACACCGAGATCCTGACCGCGAGCGAGGGGATTGACCTGTATGCCGAGGATCCCGAGTTTTTCGAGTGGGCCGGTGGCACTGTCGAGTCGCAGGCACCGGCTGCCGCCGTGGACCACGGCTGACGCGCGCGCGTTCCGGGCGACGGTTGCATGGCGCGGTTGAGTACGCTCAACTGCCCCTTGGGCCGGCGGGGAGCGCCTGTGCAGAACCCGGTGGGGCAGAGGACAGGGTAAGGACGTGACGCAGAGGCAGGCAAATCGCAGGGTGCAGGGCGCGCTGGCAGGCGCGCTGGCGGTGATCTGCTGCATCCTGATGCCGTGCATCGCCGCCGCGCAGGGTCAGCCCGTGCCGTGGTCGTCGCTGTCCGAGCAGCAGCAGCAGCTTCTGAAGGGCAACGCCGCGCACTGGAATGACCTGCCGCCGGAGCGCCAGCAGCGACTCGCTCAAGGCGCATCGCACTGGCTGTCGCTCTCACCCGGGGAACAGCAGAAAGCCCGCGAGAGCTACCAGCGATTTCAGTCCCTGCCGCCCGACCAGCGCGAAGCGCTGCGTGACCGGTACCAGAACTTCAAGCAGCTGCCACCGGACGAACAGGCGCGGATTCGTGACGGTTTCCAGCGCTACAAGGCACTCCCGCCTCCCGAGCGGCAGCGGTTGCGGGAGGAGTGGCGACAGATGCCGCCGTCCCAGAAGAGCCAGATCCGGCAGCAGCATCAGGCGCACGTGGCGCGTCATCCCTGAGTCGCACCCCGGTATCACCGTCGGCATCCGGCGACGCCGCGCACGTATCCTCCCCGGCGAACTGACGCCACAATAGTGGCAGGCGCGCCTGCTGGCCGGTGTGCGCCGTCTGCGTACCCGCGTTGCCGACCGGAGGCCCCAGTGAACCGATCCGTTGCCCTGACCGTGCTCGTGGCGAGCCTCGTGGTGGCGCTGCCCGCTGGTGCCCGGCCACCGGCCGAGCACGAGGACAACCTGCTGGACGACCGCTTCGAGATCGGCGGGGCGCTGGTATCCACCTCAAGCTCAACCCACCTCCGGGTCGACTCCAGCGCCGGCGCGCCCGGCACCGAGGTCGACGCGGAGAATGACCTCGGACTGGCCAAGAAGAAGACCCTCGGCCGGCTCGACGTGCTGTTCCGTCCGGCGTCGAGGCACACGATCCGCGTCAATTACCTGTTCATTCCCTTCGAGCGGTCGGGAACCGCGGTCCTGAGCAAGGACGTCTACTTCAAGGACAACCTGTACCAGGCGTCGGAGACCGTGTCGTCGCGCCTCGACGTGCGCCTCGAAGGCGTCGACTACTCCTACTCGGTGGTGCGCACCGAGCAGGCTGCGGTCGGCGTGGCAGTGGGCATCGAGGGCATGGAGTTCAGCGCCGATGCCAACGTGCCGGCGCGCCTCGCGCAGCAGCACGAGGCGCGCTCGGCGCCAGTGCCGCTGCTCGGCCTCGATGCGACGTACCGGTTCTCGAAGCACTGGTATGCCGACGCCGACTGGCGCTACCTGAAGGCGAACGTGTCGCACGTGCACGGCTCGGCGCAGCTGTGGAATGCCGAGGTGCTGTACCGATTCAACCCCACCATGACCGTGGGGCTTGGGTACAGCGCGTACCACGTGACCATCGACTCGCTGAAGGTCGGCGATACGGGCTATTTCAACATTGCGACGGGCGGCCCGATGCTCTCGGCGCGGGTGGGCTTCTAGCCCGCCGACCGAGGCCGTCCGACGGGGCGCCCTCTCCCGCAGGCGCCAGCCGCCGCCCGGCAACTCCCTGACGCGAAGAGCCCGTTTAACTTAACGGGTGTTTCGCGCGCCCCTCCGGAACTGAGCAGTGGATCACGCTGTCCCAGCGATGAGGGGTATAGGATCCCTCCTGACTCAAGACGAGTCGGCCAGCGCCGATACCTGAGTCAACGAATTGTCCCCTAGCACTCCGCAACACGCGGAGGGCCCTTCGCCCCGAGCTTGCTCGGGGTTTTTTTTTGCGGTCGCGGGACATCTCCCGGCACCCCGTCGAGACCCGACCCCGGCCGCCGGCCTGCCCCGGGTGCCCGACAGGCCACGCCGGCCGGCGTGGCCTGTGTCCGGCGTCTAGCCGACCGTCTTGACGGCCTGGATGAGCTGGTTGAGGGCGGCCTGCGCGTCGCCGTACAGCATGCGCGTGTTGTCGAGGTAGAAGAGGGCATTCTCGATTCCCGAAAAGCCCTGACCCTGTCCGCGCTTGATGACGATGACGTTCTTCGACTTGTCCGCATTGAGAATCGGCATGCCGTAGATCGGGCTCGACTTGTCGTTGCGGGCGACGGGGTTAACGACGTCGTTCGCACCGATGATGAGGGCGACGTCACAGGTCTCGAACTCGGCGTTGATCTCGTCGAGGTCGCTGATGAGGTCGTAGGGCACGCCCGCCTCGGCGAGGAGCACGTTCATGTGTCCTGGCATGCGGCCCGCCACGGGGTGGATGGCGAACTTGACGGTCACGCCGTGATCAGCGAGCAGTTGTGCCAGCTCCCAGACTTTGTGCTGGGCCTGTGCCACCGCAAGGCCGTAGCCGGGCACGACGATCACCTTTTGCGCGAAGGCCATCATGACGCCCGCATCCGATGCCTCGATGGGCTTCTGCGATCCGGTGACCGTCGTCGTCCCGGCGGCCGCGGACTCGCCGAAGCCGGCGAACAGCACGTTACCCAGCGACCGGTTCATGGCCTTTGCCATGAGCTGGGTCAGCAGCGTGCCGGCCGATCCGACCACGGTGCCGGCGATGATCATCGCGGCGTTGTTCAATACAAACCCTTCGAAGGCAACGGCAAGTCCGGTGAGGGCGTTGTACAGCGAGATGACCACCGGCATGTCGGCACCGCCGATCGGCAGGGTCATGGTCACGCCAAGCACCAGCGCTGCGACGAAGAACCCGGTGACCCAGACCATGCCCGCGTTGGTACCCGTTGCGATGCCGCTGCCGAGCAGCAGCGCGGCCACGAGGATCGCGAGGTTGAGCCACTTCTGGCCACCGAAGCGAAAGCTCTTCTTGATCAGGCCCTGCAGCTTGCCGAAGGCAATGGCGCTGCCGGAAAACGACACGGCGCCGATGAGGCCGCCGAGCACCGCAAGGCTGCCTACCATCAGTCCGCGCGGCTCATCCGAGTACAGCTCGACGGCGGCAATCGCCGCGGCGGCGCCACCGCCCATCCCGTTGTAGAGCGCAATCATCTGCGGCATGTCCGTCATGGCGACCCGGCGGCCCGTGTAGGCGGCGACGCCGCCGCCCGCCGCAATGGCGACGACGGTGAGCACAACATTGGTGGTCAGCTCCGGGGATTCGATGCCGAGCCCCCAGGGCGCGAGGAATGTCACGACGGTGGCGAGCACCATGCCGATTCCCGCCCAGAGAATGCCGCCGCGCGCCGTCGACGGCGCGCTCATGCGCTTCAGTCCCATGATGAACAGGAATGCGGTCAGCAGGTATGCCGCGTTGATCAGCGCGCTGGCCACGTCACGATTGAGAGCGTTCATGACTTCTTGCCCCCGCTCTTCTTGAACATTTCCAGCATTCGCTCAGTGACCACGTAACCGCCGACTGCGTTGCCGGCCGCGAGCGCAACGCCCAGCGTTCCGATCACCCGCTCAAGAGGTGTCGTGGCGCGAAACAGGGCCACCATGGCGCCCACGAGCACGATGCCGTGCACGAAGTTGGACCCGGACATGAGCGGCGTATGCAGGATCACCGGCACGCGGGCGATGACCTCGTAGCCTGTGAAGGCCGCGAGCATGAAGATATACAGCGCGATGATGCCGTCGATCATGAGTGGCTCCCGGAAAGCGTGGCTGCAAGTAGAGATGCGGTGGGCTCGTGCCGCACCGTGCCGTCGTGCGTCAGTACCGCACCGGCGAAGACGTCGTCGGTCCAGTCGATGGCCAGTGCGCCGTTCTTCAGGGCCGGCGACAGGAAGTTGAAGAGATTGCGGGAATACATCTCGCTGGCGTGATAGGCGAGTTGCGAGGGCAGGTTGACCGGGCCGATGACCCGTACTCCGTTGACTTCGACGGTTTCTCCTGCGCGAGACAGTTCGCAGTTGCCGCCGTTCTCGGCCAGGATATCGACGAGCACCGAGCCAGGCTTCATGCGCT
This sequence comes from uncultured Pseudomonadota bacterium, assembly GCA_903890265.1. GTDB lineage: Bacteria > Pseudomonadota > Gammaproteobacteria > Steroidobacterales > Steroidobacteraceae > CAIKMS01. Next base: position 5,838 of record CAITAM010000587.1, read on the forward strand.
CGACCGCGGCCCGGGAGACGATCCGGGGCGCGGTACGGCCCGGTACGCCCGCCGTCGTGATCACCGCGTCCGCCGCGGCGATGCGCGCGTCGAGTACGGCCTGCTGCTTCTGCTTCTCCTCGTCGGTGAGTTCCCGCGCGTAACCGCCGCTGCCCTCGGCGACAACCCCGGTCTCGACGAACTTCGCGCCGAGTGACTTGACCTGCTCACGCGTCGCCGAGCGGACGTCGTAGGCCTCCACCTGTGCGCCGAGGCGCTTGGCGGTCGCGATGGCCTGCAGGCCCGCCACGCCGACGCCGATGACGAGGACTTGCGCCGGGCGGATCGTGCCGGCCGCGGTCGTCAGCATCGGCAGGAACTTGTTCAGTGCATTGGCGGCGATCAGCACGGCCTTGTAGCCGGCCACGGCGGCCTGCGAGGACAGGGCGTCCATGGACTGGGCACGGGAAATCCGCGGCACGAGTTCCATGGCAAAACTCGTCATGCGCCGGTCACGCAAGCATTGCACGATAGGGAGGTTGTTGTGCGGCTGCAGGAAGCCGACGTAGACGGCGGCCTCCCGCAGCGCCGTCGCTTCGGCGAGGGTCGGGGGCTGCACTTTCAGTACCACGTCGGCGCGTGCGTAGACCGATGCGGCATCGGTGAACTCGACGCCTTTGTACAGTGCATCGGGGAACTGGGCCGGCACGCCGGCGCCGTGTTCGACGAGGATTTGGGCGCCGAGCGCCGCGAATTTCGCGGCGATCTCCGGAACGAGTGCAACGCGAGACTCACCGTGCTGGGTTTCGCGGGTCACGCCGAGGGTGATGGGCATAGACGTCTCCTCGTAAACCGTCGGGTGCAGGTCGTCAGTTCCGCCCCGTGGGCGTGAACTGCCGGTTGCTACGCCAGCGCGCAGCCGGACCGGTCAGTGCTGCGCGTTTGCTTCCCCAATCGGCGATCGGTACATTTGACTACGGAACCATGACTTACGGTCGAAATCATGACGGCTGGTAAGAAATCGGGCAAGCGAGACGGTACGCGGGGTGCGGCGCCTCCCCCACCGCGCCACGTGCCTCTGCCGGATTCGGTGGCGGATCCGCAGCTTGTACCCATTCCCATCAGCGCGGTACGGGGCCTCAGTCACCAGATCCTGCGCACCGACATCGCCGGCATGCCGCTTGAGTGGATCGACTACCGCGAGGCGGTCAGGCTCTACCACATGGGGCAGGTCGGGTACTCCTGCGGCTCGCTGCTGTACCGCCTGCGTGGTGGCATCAACGCCCGCAGCGGACGACGCACCGTGGTGGAGGTCAATTCCATCGTGGCGACCGTCGGCCACTCGTCCAATCCCGGGACCCTGCGGTCGGATTACGTGCCGCCCCTGAACAACGAAACGCTGTTCAAGCGTGACGGCTACCTGTGCATGTACTGCGGCGGTCGCTTCATGACGCAGCTTCTGTCGCGTGACCACATCCGGCCGTTCTGCCGCGGCGGGCAGGATATCTGGACCAACGTGATCACCGCCTGCCGGCGCTGCAACAACGCGAAGGCCTCGCGTACTCCGGAAGAAGCGGGAATGCAGCTGCTTGCGGTGCCGTTCACGCCGACCTATGCCGAATACATCTATCTCAAGGGCCGGCGTGTGCTGACCGATCAGATGGAATACCTGATGGCGCACTTCCCGCGGTCGAGCCCGCTTCACGATCGTCTTCGCCGGTGGCTGTCGTAGAACCCGTCTACCTCATCGACGCCAGCGTATTTGTCTTTCGCGCGTACTACTCGATCCCCCCGGACATGGCCGACGGTGACGGGCGTCCGGTCAATGCGCTGTACGGCTTTGCGAGATTTCTTGGCGATCTGCTCGAGACGACCCGCTCCCGGTCCGTCGCGATCGCCTTTGATGAAAGCCTGACGCAGTCGTTCAGGAACCAGCTTTTCCCGGCCTACAAAGCACAGCGCGAGGCGCCACCGCCCGAGCTGTCGCAGCAGTTTGAGCGCTGCAGGAGCCTTTGTGAGCTGCTCGGCCTGCCGGCGTACGGCAGCGACACGTACGAGGCGGACGACATCATCGGCACGCTGACGGCGCGCGCACGCCGGTCCGGCCGGCCCGCGGTTGTCGTCAGCCGCGACAAGGATCTGTCCCAGCTGATCAGGCCAGGAGACTACTTCTGGGATTTTTCGGCGGGCAAACGCTACGGCTACGACGACATTGCGCCGCGCTTTGGCGTGCTGCCTGAGCGGATGGCGGACTACCTCGCGCTGACGGGCGATGCCGTGGACAACATTCCCGGTGTGCCGGGCGTCGGGCCGAAGACGGCCGGCGTGCTCATGACGCATTTCGCCTCGATCGACGATCTCTACGACAACCTCGCTGCGGTACCGGCGTTGCCGATCCGCGGTGCACTGCGGATCCGCGAACAGCTGGCCCAGCACCGCAGCGCGGCGTTTCTGGCGCGTGAACTGACGCGGATCGCGTGCGACGTGCCGCTGCCGGTGGACGAGGACCTGACGGCACGCTCACGGCCTCACCTCGCCCGGCTCGCGGCGTTCTATGACGGGGCGGGCTTTGGCGCGGCACTCAGGCGTCAAGCCGAGCGCATTGGCCAGCACTCGGGGCTCACCGAGCAGCGGCTGGCCGTCTAGGCGGCGGGCAGCTCGGCGCGGATCGCCCGGCGCAGCATCTTGGCCGTCAGCCGCTCGGCAAAGTTCACGGGCTCTGCGAGGCCCATCCGCTCAAGGTACGGTCTCGTCGCGGTGCAGCTCGCCGGCTGCATCAACGCGAGGGCCGCCGCGCGCAGGCGCGGCAACCACGACGCCGTGGACTCCTCCAGCCGCTTGAGCGCGGCGCCAAGGACGATCTCCTCGCCGGTGAAATCCGTACCGAACGGAAAAGCGGTAAAGAGCCCGTCCGCCCGCAGCGGCGCGAGCGCGGCGTCCAGCCGCTCGTGGCGGTTGTTGCGAAACGCGTCGGGCAGGCTGTAACCGGGCTCAATTTTCCCCGCCCGCTTGGCGTCTGCCAGGAGGTCATCCTGGAAGCGGGAATCGGCCACGGCGAGCATCGCGATGACGCACTCCCGGTCGGTCTTGCCACGCAGGTCAGCGACGCCGTATTCCGTGACGTAGATGTCCCGCAGGTGGCGGGGAATCGTCGCGTGGCCATACGACCAGACGAGATTCGAGGTCGTAACCCCACGCCGGGTACGCGTACTGCGAAGCATGAGCACGGAGCGGGCCTCGGGCAGGTCGTGCGCCATGGCGACGAAGTTGTACTGACCGCCGACGCCGCTGACGACCTGGCCTGTCTCAAGCGCGTCTGACGTTGCCGCACCGAGCAGGTTCACGAGCATGGTCGTATTGATGAAGCGCGCGTGCCGCCGCTGAGCGATGCGAAGCGCGGTGTCATCGCCGTCCAGGCGATTGGTATGGCTGATCCGCGTCATGGCGAACCGCACCCGCTCGCTCTCGGGCAGGTCCCGTAGCGCCGCATAGAAGCCGCGCGGGCCGAGCAGGAAGCCGGCGTGCAGCAGCGTGCCCCCGTTCAGCCGCCGCGCGGTCACTGAATCGAGCAGCCGGCGCCGGCACGACGCGTCGCGAAAGTCCGCCGGGATCCGCAGTCCCTCCGGGCTGACCAGGTGACCGTCGGCCAGCGTGGTGCCGGGTAAAAAGAGGCCGGCAGCGGCCAGCACCCGAAATTCTCTCTCCTCGAGCCTGCCCACGCGGTGTTCGCCAAGACGACTGAGGAGCGCCTCGTCGATTCGCTCCGTCACGACGCCCTCGTCCAGCAGGCGCTGCAGTACCGCGTGCTCGTACACGCCGCGCTTGAGGACCCCGGTGCGGTACAGGTCAAGAAAGCCATCGACGAACATCTCGCTGCAGCCGTACAGGCCGCGGTCGAGGCTGTTCAGTCCACCGATGGTGGCCTTGGCATCCGCTGCCTCGGGTGTCGAGGCCAGCGCGGCCAGCGCCGATCGATACTGTGCGTTGCGCTGCTGGCGCATCTGCAGGGCATAGACCACGGCGTCCGCGAGTTCGCCGATGCCGAGCTGCAAGGTGCCGCCATCCCGCACCAGGGCCGACGCGTGCAGGCCTATGCAGTAGTCCACGGTGTTGATGGGCATGCTTGGCGCGCAGAACAGCTCGTGCTCGTAGCGGCTGTCATCGACCAGGATGTCGAAGGCACCCTCGGCGATCGGTGCATCGCCGAGCATGAAGGGCAGCCGGCGGTTGATTGCCCCCACGAGCGTGACCGGCTGCCCGGCGGCCCGGGCGGGGCGGAGTGCATCGATCAGGTCGAGGGTCAGGTCCGGATTCGACGACAGGCTGTATTCCGCCCCGCGCGCGACCGGACGGGTCGCGATTTCCTGGGCAATCACGTTGACGCCGAGGGCGACCAGATCGCGGACGACGTGCGTGTAGTTGGTCGACAGGTAGTGCTGCTGTACGGACGAGACCCCGAGCCACGCGCCGGCGTCCACGTAGAACTCGTTTATCTCGACGTTCGGCGGCAAACGGCCGGCCCGTTGTGCGGCGACGTAATCGAGCTCGACGTAGTCGCCGTAGAGACGCTCGTTCAGCGGGCCGAGAAAGCGGGCATGCAGGTCATTCTTGGGACGTGGCCGTGCCAGCGACAGTGCGGTGACGATACGCAGGCTCATGGCCGGGTTGCGTGCCGCGCGCCGGTAGAGTTCGTTCAGCAGCGCGTTGGGCTTGCCGATGCCGAGCGGTGCGGCGACCACCACCCGGTCGCCAACGCGGCTCAGGATTGCCTCGACGGCTTCACCGATGTCGTCGAATACGCGCGTCATCCGATCGGGTACTCTTGAAGCCTGGCCTGCGGCTACCGCGGGCCCATGAGGATGCCGATCTTAGCAGTCCGCTGTCGGCGGCAGGCGGGATCGGCACGGCGCGCAGGGGTGGCCGATGAGAGTGCGGTTTCGGGCTGGAGTCGTGCTGCTGGCTTCGCTCACGCTAGCCGACTGCGCTTCGCCGCCGGTGCGGCCTGCCGGCGCGCCGGCGGCTGTCGGTCCG
>CAITAM010000588.1 GCA_903890265.1 uncultured Pseudomonadota bacterium
GTGCCCGGCGCCGAGTGTTGCGATCGGGTCACCACCGGCGGTGGCCAGTTCGATCGACAGGTCATTGCCGAAGACCGTCGGTGCCGTCGCGTGTACCGAGAAGGTCAGCCGTCCGCTCGCGTCGACGACGTCCGCATCACCGAGCTCGATCGGCAGTGACCCGGCCGTCGGTGCCGTCTGCACCGATCGGTCGAGCAGCTCGGCGCGCGGTCGCGGCGCGAGGATCGCGACCGCGAGGGGCAGCTCGCGACCGTCGTTCAGGCGAACGGTGGCACGCGTGCGCTCACCGGCGGCGAGCGTACCCGGCGCCGGCGCGTCCGCGGCCTCCAGTGCAAGCTCATCGGCGCCGCCGACCGAGCGCAGCGACCGGGGCAGGAACGTCACGCCCTTCAGGACGACGCCCGTGACGAGGTCAAGTCGCGTGCCCGTGAGGCTCACGCTCCGGTCGCCGGCGTGCACGCCGAGGCGTTCGAGATGGACCGTATCGGCGTACGTCGTCACCTCGAGCGCCGCGGGCTCGGCCGAGCCGTGCTGGGCGATGAGGATCGTCGCCGGGCCGGGTGCCACGCCCTGCAGCGGCAGGGCGAGTTCGAGCTGGTCGGCCCCGAGGGGCTTCCACGGGACGTCCACCGCGGCGCCGGTGGCGGGTCGCAGCGTGACGCTGCTGACGCACGCGGTGTCACCGGCGCGCACGTGCAGGATCCCCTGCCGCCCCGCCACCAGTGCCGACTCCTCCCCCGGCGTGACGGCGAACGAGGACCGCTCGGCCGGGCCCGCGAGCGCCACCCGCACGCCGGCCACCCGCGCGAAGCCCCACTGCGCCTCGAGGGTTGCGCTCGCGGCCGGATCGGGCGCCGCGGGCGCCAGCCTCGCGGTGTCGATGCGCACGCCACCGATTTCGGGATCGAGTTGCCCCGGCAGGTCGGACGTGGCGCCGGCGGGCGTCGTCACCCTGAGGGTGAGGTCGTGCAGAAATTCCGCGGCATAGAGATAGGGCGAGGCCTCGAGCGCGATGTCGAGCGAGGGGCGCGCAGCGCAGTGGCGGGTCGCCGTGCTCACCGGGTGCAGCGGCGGTGCAACCGAGGGCTCAATCAGCGGCAGCGCGGTCACGAGCACCGAGAGCGGATCGTGGAAGGACGGCGGGGCGTTCAGCAGCAGCTGCAGCTCGCCGTGCCGCGCGAGGGCCAGCGCCGGGATGTACTGGTAACGCGCGGTGTAGAGCGAGTCGAGGAGCTTGGCGAGGTCGATCACGGAGCCGATGAACGGCAAGTAGCTGCCGGAGCCGAGCAGCGACGTGTTGCCGGCCTGCATCGCCAGGTCCGTCGCCGCGCCGGAGGTCAGTGTCGCGACCGTGGACGGCCCGTGCCCGTCGCTCAGGATCAGCGCCTCCTGCCCCTGCGTGAGGCAGGCAGCCTGCAGGGTCGGCAGCCGGTCGAGACACTTGTCCTCGACCTTGATGCCAAGGCTGCGCGCGAGGACCGGTGCGGCTTTCTTCAGCCGGGTCGGGTCCTCATCGCCCAGGGTCCGAACCGCGGCGAGGTAGCGCTCGAGACGGTTGCGGTCGAGGCCTGCCTGGTTGAGCGCCTGCGCCGCGCGCACGAACGCTCCCGGTCGTCCCTTGACGGTGCTGACCAGTGTCGAATAGTCGCCGCCCGTCTTCGGCGCGAAAAACAGCAGCAGCTGTTCCGCGCCATCGGGCACGGTCAGCGCGAGGCCCGCCGACTGACAGCGCGCGGACCACGTGTCGCAGCGGTGGAACCAGTCGTCCGGCGGCGGGTTGGTCGGGCCGCGCAGGAACACGGCGATGAGCAGGTACTTCGCCGTCTGCGCCGGTGGCATCTTCGGCACGATCTGCAGCCGGTCTCCGGGCGCGAGCGACGGGACGCGGGTGATCGGCAGCGTGCTGCCGGCGCGGGTCACGGCCACCGCGATCGCAGGGCCCGGCAGGTCGAACGTCGCCGCTTCGCCGAGCACACGTTCACAGCAGCCAAGGAGTGCCACGAGCGTCAGCAGCCGTGTCATCTGCCGCAGGGGACTGGCCGCCACCCTCAGGCACCTGCCGTGTCCGGGTCGCGCCGTCACAGCTCCGCCAGCGGCCGGTCCGCTGCCCGCGGATCGCTGAGCTTGAGTTCGCGGATGAGGCGCTCGAGGCTGGACTGCATCGCAGTGAGCGTCTCGTCGGGCAGTGACCGGAGCGCGCTCGGCAGCAGGCCCTCGGCGGGGCCGGGTACGGCCTTCAGCGCCTTGCGCGCCGCCGGTGTCAGCGCGAGGCCCACCCGGCGCTGATCACGGTCCGAGCGGGTCTTGCGCACGAAGCCGCGCTCGACCAGCTTCTCCACCAGCTGGCTGCAGGTCGTCTGGTGGATCGACAGCCGCAGCGCGAGCGCGGATATGCCGATCGATGGCGTGCGGTCGATTTCGTGCAGCACCCAAAGCTGCGACGCCGACACGCCACAGGCGGCCTCGACCTGCCGGAAGTGCTTGCGGACCGAGCCATAGATCGTCCGGAACTGCTTGAGCACGGCGAGCGGCCGCTCGCTCGTTGTCGTTCCCGCCCGCTTCGCGGTCCTTGCCACCGTCGTATCCCCCGAACCGGCTGATCCGTGTCGCCGAATGCAATGATAGCAATATAATGGGTCGCACAGTAAATGAGGGCAGGCAGAGAGCGGGGACCGGACAAACCATGGGAGCCCGACGGACGGGTGGCCGGGGCTGCCGGTGCACAGACGATCGGCTCGTACGCAAGGGCTCGGTCGCCGCGCGCGCCGCAACGGTCCTTCGGGGGGCTCGGGCACCGGGCGCGGCGAGGGCCCGCGTGGGAGCAACGCTCGGTCGAGGCCTTCGCCCGGCGTGTCCCTCCAAGAACGCGCCGGTGACAGCGACTGCGACACGGCAAAGGCCGTGGCAGGGGGGCGACGGGCGCCGTCGACCGGCGGTGATTCACGCCAGTGCGTACCGGCGGCCGTCGGCGGGCGCTTCCCGCAGCACCCCTCACAGACCGGGTGCTGCGGGAGTGTCGGCCGTTACGACTCGAGTGAGGAGATCACCGACCGGGGCGCCGGGTTCGGACCGGCAAGGATGTTGACGAGGCGCCAGATGAGCGTGCCGTTCGCCGGTACCACGGCCTTGGGACTGTCGAGCAGGCGCACGCCGCCGTCCGTCGTCGAGCGACCGTTCTCGTCCAGCAC
>CAITAM010000589.1 GCA_903890265.1 uncultured Pseudomonadota bacterium
CGCCCGCCTCGCTCAGCCAGCCGGTGACGTACCACCACTCGGTGCGAAAATCGGGGTGCGCGCCCGCATCAAGTACCGGATCGACGGCAACGCCCGGCCGGACGGCGGCATAGTCCGGTGACGACGCCGGGGAAGACGCCGGGGACGACGCCGGGGACGACGCAGGGGACGAGCCGGCAAGGGCTCCTGTGCAGAGACCGGCGGCCAGCAGCAGCCACAGGCGCCGCGCGAACCTCGCGAACGGGCGGTCGCGCATCAGCCCTCCTCCCGCAGCGCGCTGAGCGCCGTGCCGCGGGCGGCCGCGTGCGCAACCAGCGCCGAGGTCAGCGCCGTCGCCGCGACCAGCACGACCGCGGCGAGCCCGAGCGTCACGCCCGGCACGCTGAGATCGATGCTCCAGTGGAACGACTCGCGGTTCACGACGTGCACGAGAATGACGCTGATGAGGAGCCCGAGGCCGAGGCCTACGACCGCCGCCACGACGCCCTGCAGCGCGCCTTCAACGGCGAGGAGACCGACGACGGCCGCGCGGCTGAACCCGAGGTGCCGCAACAGCCCAAGCTCGCTGCGCCGGGCGAGGATCTCGGCACTCAGCACGAAGCCCATCCCGAGCAGGCCGACAGCGACCGCGACCCCGAGCAGGCCGTAGGTCAGTACGAATGCCCGGTCAAAGATCGCGACGGAGCGCGCCTTGATGTCCGGCGTCGACACCACCTCGATCGGCCCTGACGCGCCGGTCAACCGGCGCACCTCGCGCTCGACGGCGACGGGGTCGGCCCCCGCGGCGAGCCAGAACTGGGCGGCGTTCGGCAGCGCGCTGCCGCCGAGGCGGTGGTAGGTCTCTAGATCGAGCGTGATGGCGCCGAAGCTGCGCGCGTAGTCGCGCCAGACGCCGGCCACGGTGACCGTGCGGCGCGCACCACCGAGCGGCAGCACGACCGTGTCGCCGGGCTGCCAGCCGTACAGGTCGACCAGTGCCTCGGACACGTACACGCGGTCGACCCCGGCATCGACGGCGGCGGCGGCCGACGCCGGCACCCGGCGCACCAGCGGCAGCGACCCCGCGCCACTCGGTCCGAGCGGGCGCGCGATGAGGGCCACGACCGGCCGCCCGGGTGCCAGCAGCACGCTGTCCTCGACGCGAAATTCCGCGCGCGCGACGCCCGGCAGCGCCGCAAGCGCTTGGGTCGTCACCGGCGGCCAGTAGGCGCTCGTCGTCGTGAATGGCACGCGCGCGTTGAGATCGGCGGGCAGCACCGCGTCCAGCCAGTGCAGGAACGAGACGCGGAACGAAAACACCATCACCGTCATCGCCACCATCAGCGCCACGCTGATGATGAGCGCGCCGAGCGTGAGTTCGAGCCGTGCCCGGTCGGCGCGCAGGCGCGCCTTCGGCAGCGCCACGACGGGCCCCGCCGGCGCCGGCACGACGGCGAGGATTGCGGTGCCCAGCACGGGCACGAGCGAAATGGCCGCGACCAGCAGTGCGGCGATGGAAAGATACCCGCCGAGCGGCAGCCCGGCCGGCGATGGCAGGGCGAGGCCGAGGAGCGCGACGACCGCGGCGCCAAGGGCCACGGCCGCGACGCCGCGGCGCTCCGGTTCACCCGCGTCAACGCCGGCGCCCTTCAGGGCGCGCGCCACCGGCACGCCGAGTGCCCGCCGTGCCGGCAGCCACGCACCCGCGGCGGCGGCGAGCACCGCGAGGGCGGCGAAACCGACGAGCGGCAGGACGTGGACGCTGAGCGTCGGTGCGCCCCTGAAATACCCGCCACCGAGGTCGGCACCGACCAGGCGCAGCACCAGTGCCGCGAGCGCGAGACCCGTGACGATCCCGGGACCCGCGGCGACGAGTCCGAGAAGGGCGCCCTCGCCCACGAGCAGCCCGCGCAGCGCCGAGCGCGGTACACCGAGCGCGCGCAGCACGCCGATCACCGCGAGGCGCCGCCCGACCGACAGCGCCCGCGTGGCGTACACCAGGAAGCCGCCGGTCAGCAGCGCGACGAGCGCGAGCAGGTTGAGGTTGAGGCGGTAGGCACGCGACAGCACGGCGCCCCGTTCGGCGTCGGCGTCCGGCGTCTCGACGACCACGCCGGGCGGCACCTCTGCGGCCAGCGTGGCCGCGAGCGTGGCCCGCGCCACACCCGCCGCCGCACGCACGCGAAGCACGGACAGCCAGCCGAGCCGGTCGAAGGTCCATTGCGCGGTGCCGATGTCCATCAGCGCCACCTCGCCCGCCACCGCCGACTCCGGCAGGACGGCGATGACCGTGAGCGCGCGCGGCGCGGTGCCGATGCGGACCCCGAGCGACCGGCAGGGAACCGGGCAGTGACGCGCGGCGGCCGCCGCCGACAGCACCACCGTGTCGGCGCCCAGCAGCGCCAGCGCGTCGGGACCGAGCGCTGCCGCGAGTGCCGGATCGAGCGCCGCAAGCCGAAACGGGTCGAGGCCACGGAGGCTGAGCGTGCCACCGTCGCCGAGCGCGGCCGTGACCTCGAGTTCGGGGCTGACGTTGTCGACGCCGGCGAGGGCGCGCAGGCGCGGATAGAGCGCCTCGTCAAAACCCGCGCGGGGCCCGCGGACGATGAGATCCGCCGTCCCGGCAAATTCCCGCACGCCGTGCTCGAAGGCCTCGAGCGCCGAGGCGTTGACCGTGTAGATCGCGACCATGAGCGCGACGCCGACGGCGAGTGCCAGCACGCCAACCAGTGCCCTCGCCCGGCCGTGCGCGAGTTCACCGGCGCTGAGCGCCACCGCGCCCGCCGCGAGGGCACGCCACGTCCAGCGCGGGCTGCCGGGCTCAGCCACCGCCGCTCCCCGCCACGGCCAGCGCGTGGCAGCCCTGGCAGGCGCGCAGCGGCCCCCGCTTGTGCAGGGCAGCCGCGCGTTCGGCATGGCAGCCCTCGCAGAAGGCGTGGAAGCGCGGCTCGGCGGCCAGCTTGATACCCGTGTTCGTCGCCCGATGGCAGGCGATGCAGGTGCCGGAGCCGGTGTGGTCGGTGAAGTTGTGATGGCAGGTGACGCAGCTCACCGCGCGGTGTGACTCGTGCGGGAACGACAGCGGCACCGTCGCCGTGCGCCGCAGGACCGGCGTCGCGAAGCCCGAGCTCACCGCGGGCAGCTGACAGGCGAGCAGCGCGAGCACGCCGGTGAGCACGAGGGCCACGAGCGCCCGGCCGTGCCGCGCGCTCACGCAATCCGCGGCGAGGCGCGCGAGCGCCGAGCGGCCCGGCACGCCGGAGCGCCCGTGCCGCCGCGGCCGCAGCACGACCAGCGCGGCGACCGTCAGCGACAGGATCAGCGCGCCACGGCTCACGGGGGTGGACAGGTAGCGCGCGGCGCCGAGCGCGTGCACGGCGAGCAGCACGAGCAGCAGCACGGAGGCCGTGATGTGCCCGAGCTGGAAGGCGCCGGCGCTCTGGAAATGACGCCGCACCGGCCACAGCCCCGCGACGCAGAGGAAGCCGAGCGCACCAAGTGCCACGGTACCGGCCTGCATGACGGGCGGCGCGGTGGGCAGCAGGTGCTCGCTCAGCAGGGGCTCGACGGCGAGCAGGCCGAGCGCGTGCGCGCTGCCGAGCG
>CAITAM010000590.1 GCA_903890265.1 uncultured Pseudomonadota bacterium
CGCTCGTCTGCGTCCCGCCGCGCATGGCGCGCTACCGCGAGCTGTCGCAGGCGGTCTTTGCCGTCTTCGCGGAATTCACCCCCGACATCGAGGGCCTGTCGCTCGACGAGGCGTACCTCGACGTGACGCGCTCGGTGGGCCTGTTCGGCGAGCCGGCGGCCATGGCGGCCGAGATCCGGGCACGGATCCGCGCCCGGACCGGGCTGACCGCCTCGGTCGGCGTCGCGCACAACAAGCTCGTCGCCAAGATCGCCTCCGACCTCGGCAAGCCGGACGGGCTGCGGATCGTGACGGCAGACGAGGTCGGGCCGCTGTTTGCCGCGCTGCCGATCGGCCGCCTGCACGGCATCGGCCGCAAGACCGCGGCACGCCTCGACGAGCTCGGGATCCGCACCTGCGGTGAACTCGCCGCCGCGAGCGACGGTCTGCTGCAGCCGGTGTTCGGCCGCTACGTCGGCAACGTCCGGGCCCGCGCGCGCGGCGAGGACGAGCGGCCGGTGGTGGTCGATGGCGCGGAAAAACAGGTCAGCGCCGAGGAAACCTTCGCCCGCGACCTCACGGAGCCGAAGGCGCTCGCTGCCGAGGTCACGGCGCTCACCGACCGGGCCACGGAACGGTTGCGCGCCAAGGGACTGGTCGCCGGCGGCGTGACGCTCAAGGTCCGTACCGGCGACTTCACGACGCTCACCCGGGCGGCGACGTTTGCGCCGCCCACGGACGACAGCCGCCAGACACTGAAAGTGGCGCTGCGGCTGCTCGAGACCTGGCTTGCGCTCGCGCCCGATACGCCGGTGCGCCTGCTCGGGGTGGCGCTGAGGGAGCTCGCACCGGCCACCCAGTTCGATCTCTTTGCCACCGACCTCGCCGCGGACGGCGCACCGTCCGGCGTGCCGAACGGGCACCGCGCCGGGGCGCGCCTGGACCCTGCCCTCGACGAGATCCGGGCCCGTTTCGGCGGCACGGCGCTCAGCCGCGCCAGCACGCTCGCGCGGCCCCGGCGCGACCGCCGCTGACACGGCGCGCTGGCCCGTCGGCCACCGCTGCTATGATCGCGGTCCGATGTACACGAGCTTCTTCGGCCTCGCCGACAAACCCTTCGCGATCACCCCGGACCCGCGCTACCTCTACCTGAGCGCTCGGCACGCCGAGGCGCTCGCGCACCTCCTGTACGCGATCGACGATGCCGGCGGGTTCGTGCAGCTGACCGGCGAAGTCGGGACCGGCAAGACCACGGTGGTACGCAGCCTGCTCGCGCAGGCGCCGGAGCACGCCGACGTCGCGCTCATCCTGAACCCGCGCGTCACGCCGGCGGAGTTCATGCAGGCGATCTGCGACGAGTTGCACCTGTGGGTCCCTGAACCGGCCCGGGACAGCGTCAAGGCGCAGGTCGACATCCTCAACCACTACCTGCTCGACGCCCATGGCCGCAGCCGCCGGGTGGTGGTGATCGTGGACGAGGCACAGCAGCTGTCCACCGAGGTCCTGGAGCAGGTGCGGCTGCTGACCAACCTCGAGACCGCGACCAAGAAGCTGCTGCAGATCATCCTCGTCGGCCAGCCGGAGTTGCGCGAGATCGTCAATCGTCCGGAGCTCAGGCAGCTGTCGCAGCGGATCACCGGCCGCTATCACCTGCAGCCGCTCAGCCCCGAGGAAACGACCGCCTACGTCCGGCACCGGCTGCAGGTCGCCGGCGCCACGAACGAGATCTTCACGACCCCCGCGCTGAAGGAGCTGCACCGCCTCGCGCAGGGCATCCCGCGCATCATCAACGTCATCGCCGACCGCGCCCTGCTCGGCGCCTACACCCGCGACCAGCACCGCGTCACCGGCAGCCTCGTGCGCCGGGCCGCGAGTGAAGTCTACGGCCATCCGATCGCCGCACCCTGGGTGTGGTGGGCGACCGGGCTCTCGGCGGCAGCGGGGGCGCTGCTGATCGCCGCCGGCCTGTGGCAGTTCCTGCACCACGCGCGTCCGCCGGCGGTACCGGCCGCCGAGCCACCGGCCGCCAGTGCGCCGGCGGTGGCGGCAGCGCCCCCCGGCAAGGCAGACCTCGCCGCCTTTCTCGCCGAGCACGGCGCGGAGTCCGGGACCGACCCCGCGTTCGCCACGCTCCTGCCGCTCTGGCACGCGAGCTTCGGCGCCGGCCTCGGCCGGCCCTGCGACCAGGCCGAGGCCCAGGGCCTGCAGTGCTTCGCCGAAAAGGGCACGCTTGCCCAGCTGCGGCAGATCAACCGGCCGGCGATCATCGCGCTGGTCGACGACAGCGGGCGCGAGCACCAGCTCGTGCTCGCGGGCCTGAACGACAGCGAGGCACACCTCGTGCTCAACGACGCCACGCTCGACGTGCCGGTCGCCGACCTCGGCCGCTACTGGTACGGCGACTTCCTGGTCCTCTGGCGGCCGCCCTTTCCGCCGGGCGCCGCGCTCGCCCTTGGCCAGCGCGGGCCGGCGGTCGCCTGGCTGCGCAGCAGTCTCGCGCGCGTGGGTGGCCACCCGCCGGCGAGCCGCGGTGCCGACGTCTACGACAGCGCGCTGGCGCGCGAGGTGGAGGACTTCCAGCGCCGCCACCGCCTCACCGTCGATGGCATCGCCGGTACCCGGACCGTCGTGCTGCTGGATTCGCTCGTCGGCGATCCCGACGCCCCCGTGCTGCACGCGACCGGAGGCTGACGTGTCCTTTATCCTGGATGCCCTTCGCAAGTCCGAAAACGCCCGCCACCGGGAGGTGACGCCGGGCCTGGCCGAAGTCCACATCGTGCGCCGCGAGTCGCGCATGCCCTGGGTGCTCGCCGTCATCGGCCTGTTGCTCTTCATCAACGCCGCGGTGCTGCTCGCGCTCGTCCTGCGCCGCGACGCCGACCGCTCGGCCAGCGCGAACCCTGCGGCGA
>CAITAM010000591.1 GCA_903890265.1 uncultured Pseudomonadota bacterium
AGCCGCCCCTTGAGGTAGGCCCAGGACGCGTCCGCCGACTCCTTGGGGGCGCACTTGCCTCCCGTGCAGAGCAGCACGTGGTGCCGGGCCCGGCCGACCCCGATCAGCTCCAGCGCGTGCGTCGTCGCGGGATCTCGCGCGCTCACGGCGCGCCGCCCGTGCGCCTGCCCACGTCAGAGGGCCTGCTCATCCGTTTCGCCGGTCCTGATGCGGATCACCCGGTCGATATCGGACGTGAAGATCTTCCCGTCGCCGACCTTGCCGGTCTTGGCCGCATTGACGATGGCCTCGACAACCTGGTCGACAAGCGACTCCTTGACCGCCACTTCGATGCGCGTCTTCGGCACAAAGTCGACGACGTACTCTGCGCCACGGTACAGCTCGGTGTGGCCCCGCTGCCGTCCGAAACCCTTGACCTCGGTGACCGTCATCCCGGAAATCCCGATCTCGGACAGCGCCGCGCGCACGTCGTCGAGCTTGAACGGCTTGATGATCGCTGTGATTAGCTTCATGGTCCTAGTACCCCAGGTAGTTGCTCCCCAAGTGGCGGGGCCGCCGGACAGGCCGGTTCCTGCTCGCACAGCATAGCGATACCCGCTATAAAGTGGCACGCTGCTGTGCGCACCATTTTCGCCCACGCGGGTGCGCCATGGCGGCGCGTCCGGCCTGCCGGCGGGACGCGAACGCCGAGGAACCCTGTATGGAATCGATAGTCATTGTCGGCGCGGGCCAGGCGGCCGTCACCGCGATCGAGACGCTGCGCCGCGAGGGGTATGCGGGGTCGCTGACGCTGGTTGGCGACGAGCCCCTGCTGCCGTACTCGCGCCCGCCCCTCTCGAAGAAGTACCTGGCGGGTGAGCTGCCGGTCGAGCGGCTGCTGCTGAAGTCGCCGGCCTTTTACGAGGGGCATCGCGTCGAGCTGCGGCTGGGCCAGTCCGCCACCGGGCTCGATCCGGCGACGCGGACCCTGACGCTCGCCGACGGCTCGGTGCTGGGGTACGACCGGCTGCTGCTGGCGACGGGCGCAGCGCCGCGCCGGGTGAACGTCCCCGGCCACGACCTTGCCGGCGTGCATTACCTGCGCTCGGCGGCAGACGTGCAGCGACTGCAGGCCGACCTCGCGCCGGGCCGGCGCATCGTCATCGTCGGCGCGGGGTACATCGGTCTCGAGGTCGCGGCAACCTGTCGTGCGCTCGGGCTTGAGGTGGACGTCATCGAGATGGCCGAGCGTGTGCTGAACCGGGTGGTCGCCCCCGAGGTCGCCGCCTTCTTCGCCGCCGAACACGCCACGCGCGGGGTCCGCCTGTGGACGGGCCGCCTGCTGTCGAGCCTCGAGGCCGACGCGGCCGGCCGCGTCGCGGCCGTGCATACCCTCGATGGCAGCCGTGTGCCGGCCGATCTCGTGCTGATCGGTATCGGCGCACTGCCGAACGTGGCGCTGGCCGAGGCCGCGGGGCTTGCCATCGAAAACGGCGTCGCCGTTGACGTCCACTGCCGCAGCAGCGACCCGCACATCTGGGCGGTCGGCGATTGCTGCAGCCAGACCAGCCTGCACTACGGCCGCCAGGTGCGGCTGGAGTCGGTGGACAACGCCTTCGAGCAGGCCAAGACCGCCGCACAAAACCTGCTCGGCGGCAGCGTCACGCACGACAGGATCCCCTGGTTCTGGTCCGATCAGTACGACCTTAAACTCATGATTTGTGGACTTAATTTCGATTACGACCGCGGCGTGCTGCGGGGTGATCCCGCCAGCCGCAGCTTCAGTTACTGCTACCTGCGCGGCGACGAGCTGCTGGCCATCGACTGCGTCAACCAGATGAAGGATTACGCTGCAGCAAAGAAGCTCATTCAGGACCGGGTTCGGCTGGCACCGGAGCGCCTCGCCGATCCGGCGGTCGCGCTCCGGGATGCCGTCGCCTGAGCCGCGCCGCAGGCCAATAGCCGCCGGGCCCCGCTTGGCGTACCATTTGCTGCAGCGCCGCATCGAATCGCTGGGAGTGCTTCATCATGCTCGAGCCGACCGTCTCCACCCCGACCAACGAGCAGATCGACAAGGCCTTCAGGGCCGCGATTGGCAAAGTCACCGGCGGTCTGTCGCCCACCGCGTTCATCACGGCGTGGACCGACTGGGCACAGCAGATCGCCAGCTCGCCCGGCCGTCAGGCCGAACTGCAGCAGGACGCGCTGCAGCGCGCGCTGGCGACGTTCACGTTTGCGAGCCGGGTACTGTCCGGTGAAACCTTGTCGCCGGCCGAGGGCCTCGGATCCGCCGCCGACAACCGCTACACGGGCGAGGCGTGGAACCAGTACCCGTTCAACGTCTGGGCGCACGCGTTCCAGCAGGGCGCCGCCTGGCTGCAATCGCTGAACCGGAACGTCGACGGGCTGTCCGCCTACCACGCCGATCTGGTCGGCTTCACCGTCACGCAGTGGCTCGAGGCACTGGCGCCGAGCAATTTCCTCGGCTCCAACCCGGAGCTCCTCGAGCTCACGCGCGCCGAGGGCGGCGAAAACCTCGCCCGCGGCCTGCGCCACATCGTCGAGGACACCGCCCGGACGATGAAGGGCATGGGCCCGCCGGGGACCGAGGGTTTCGTGCTTGGCCAGAACCTCGCCGCCACGCCCGGCCAGGTCGTCTACCGCAATGCACTCATCGAGTTGATCCAGTACTCGCCCACCACGCCGGACGTGCACGCGGAGCCGGTGCTGATCGTGCCGGCCTGGATCATGAAGTACTACATCCTCGATCTCAGTGCCAAGAACTCCATGGTCCGCTACCTCGTCGAGCAGGGCCACACGGTATTCATGATTTCGTGGAAGAACCCCGAGGCCGGTGACCGCGACTTCGACATGGACGATTACCTCAAGCACGGCCTCAAGGCTGCACTCGATGCCGTCACGTCGATCGTCCCGCAGCGGCAGGTGCACACGGTGGGCTACTGCATCGGCGGTACGCTGCTGTCGATCGGCGCCGCCGCGCTCGCCCGCGAGGAGGACACGCGCCTCGCGAGTGTCACGCTGCTGGCCGCGCAGACGGATTTCTCTGAGCCGGGCGAACTGTCGCTCTTCATCAACCCGACCCAGCTGGCCATGCTCGAAGCGCAGATGTACCAGGAAGGCGTACTCGACAGCCGGCAGATGGGCGGCGCGTTCCAGATGCTGCGGCCGAGGGATCTCATCTGGCAGCCGCTCGTGAACACCTACCTCAAGGGCATGCGCGAGCCGATGATCGACCTCATGGCATGGAATGCCGACGGCACGCGCATGCCGTGGAAGATGCACACCGAGTATCTCTACCGTCTGTATCTCGACAACGAGCTGTCGAGCGGCCGGTTCCCCGTCGACGGCGCGCCCGTGCGCCTGTCCGACATCCGCGTGCCAATGTTTGTGGTCGGCACCGAAACGGACCACGTGGCGCCGTGGAAATCGGTCTACAAGGTGGGCAACCTGGTCCGTTCGGAGGACTACACGTTCCTCCTCACGAGCGGTGGCCACAACGCCGGCATCGTCAGCGGTCCGGTCCACCCGAAGCGCCGCCATCGCCTGCGCAGTCGCGGTCTGTCGGATCCGCACCTCGCGCCGGAGCAGTGGCTTGCGACGACGACGCCAGCGACCGGTTCGTGGTGGCCGGTGTGGGAAGCGTGGCTGTCCGGGCATTCGGGCGGCCGGGTGGCCCCGCCGTCCATGGGCTCGGCCGACTACCCGCCGCTCGAGGCAGCACCCGGCGAGTACGTCCGCGCCCGATGAGGCCTGAGCGCGTGGCGCGGGCTGGGCGCTGATGCTCGCGCTCGCCATTCACGGCGGAGCGGGCTCGTTCGCACCGGAAAGCCTGACCGTGGAGCGCTGGCACGCGTACGACGCGGCACTCCGGCAAGCCCTCGATGCGGGCTTTCGTCAGCTTGACGCGGGGCAGAGTTCGCTCGACGCCGTCGAGGCGGCCGTACGGGTGCTCGAGGACGAGCCGGTGTTCAACGCCGGTCGCGGCGCGGTCTTCTCGCACGACGGGATCAACGAACTCGACGCCGCCATCATGGATGGCGCATCCCTGAGGGCCGGGGCGGTCGCGGCGCTGCGCCACGTGCGCCATCCGGTGTCACTCGCACGCCGCGTCATGGAGAACTCGCCGCACGTGCTGCTGGCGGGAGCCGGCGCCGAAGACTTTGCCCTCGAGCAGGGCATCGAACTGTGCGCGCGCAGCTGGTTCCATACCGAGCACCGCTACCAGCAGCTGCTGCGCGCCAGGAGCGGTGAGACCGCCGCAGCAGAGTGTCTCGACTATTTCGGTACGGTGGGCGCAGTGGCCGTCGATGCGCACGGCTCGCTGGCGGCAGCAACCTCGACCGGCGGCATGACCGGCAAGCGCTGGGGACGCATCGGCGACTCGCCCATCATCGGCGCGGGCACCTACGCGTCGAACGCCAGTTGTGCGGTGTCGGCCACCGGACACGGTGAGTTCCTGCTGCGCGCGACGGCAGCGCGCGAGGTTGCGGCGCGCATGGAGCACCTCGGCGAACCGGTCGGCACCGCGGCGGCTTTCGTGATCCACCAGCGCCTCCAGGGGCTCGGTGGCCAGGGCGGGCTCGTTGCCATGGATGCCAGCGGGACGGTGGCGTTCGCCTACAACACCCGGGCGATGTTCCGCGGCGTGATCGACGCCAGCGGACGGCGCGAAACGGGGCTTTTCCCGCCCTAGCCTTCGCTCAGCGCAAGCTCGCCGGCCGTGAGCTTCGGCTGGCGCGGATCACGAACCCGCCGCGCCCAGACCTCGAACGGATCCCAGGCGGCACCGGGCCCGACCAGTTCATGACCGGTCGCACTGGCGGCGTCGTCGTTGGCGGCCTGCAGACCCCCCGCGGCTCCCTGACGGGCACCGGCGACAAGTTCGGTAAGGTCTGCGGAAGAGGGCATCTCGGACTCGCTCACGGTGATCAGGAGCGTGAGATGGTACCGATACTATTGTTAAATTATCAATAAAATTTAATGTCTTATGTTACATATCACATAGGACAGTTAAGTCTGTCCGGGAGTCTGTGCGAAACCGCACGTGGGGCGTGTGCCCTCAGCTGAAATACGTGCGCAGGTACTCCTCGAACGACGGCGCCGCAGCACGCTCCAGCGCCTCGGCTTTCTCGAGGGACTCGGCGGCGGCGTGCCCGAACTGCGCAAAGCGGGCCGCGTTCTCCACCTCAAGCTCCGTGAAATACTGCTTGTAGGTGCGCGACATCCGCAGCGACAGCCCGAGAAACGACTCGCCCGTCTCGCGCATCTCCGCAAGCAGCCGCGCCGATGGCGTGGTGGCGACGTCGTCCAGCTTTCGCCGCTGGGCGCTGATTGCCTCGGCGTACGGCCTCGCGGGGTCACCGGCATCGAGCAACTCCGCAGGCCCTTCCATGGCAGCGAGAATCTCGCGTGCCCAGCCATTCATGTCGGTGGGCCGGCCGTCGCGCACCAGTGCGAGTCCGGGCTCGCGGCCGCGGCGTGCGACCGTGATGTGGTTGCGGTCGAGTTCCGCCTGCTCCGCGCCGGAGATCTTCGGGCTCGGCGCCAGCGTGCAGAGCGCGGCGAATGCCTCGAGAAACCGGAGCTTCGTCTGGTTGACGCCAACGGGATCAAGCGCACTGACGTCCAGCGAGCGCATTTCGACGTATTCCACCCCGGCGCGCAGCAGCGCCTTGGTCGGCCGCTCGCCGGAGCGAGCCACGCGCTTGGGTCGGATATACGAGTAGTACTCGTTCTCGATCTGCAGAATATTGTCGTTCAGCTGCCGCCACTCGCCGTCGACCTGTACGCCGAGCGCGGCGTACTCGGGGCTCGGGGTCGAGATCGCGGCGCTTAAGTCGCGCACGTATTCCTCGAGGCTGTTCACCGACACCGACAGCTCGGCCTGCGCCTTGTTGCGGTAGCCAAGGTCAGACATGCGCAGGCTCGTGGCGTACGGCGCATACATCGTGCCCGGCGCCAGGACATCAAGGCCATGGCCGCTGCGCCCGGCCACGAAGCTGTCGGCGACGACGGGCGAGGCACCGAACAGGTAGTGGACAATCCAGCCGTAGCGCCGGTAATTGCGCAGCAGGCCGAAGTATTCCGCCGAGACGAAATCGGCGTCGACCTTGCGCGCCGCGCGATAGTCGGCGAGCACCGCCCAGAACGCGTCAGGAAACGAGTAGTTGAAATGCACGCCGGCAATGGCCTGCATGAGGCGGCCGTAGCGAAGACCGAGCCCGTTGCGGTACACGGTCTTCATGCGCCCGACGTTGGAGGATCCGTACTCGGCAATCGGGATGTCGCTGTCGCGCTCAATGTGGCAGGGCATGCTGGTAGCCCAGAGGAGTTCCTCGTTCAGGTGCCGGTACACGAACTGGTGCAGGTCCGTCAGGTACTGGAGCAGCTCCCAGCTGGTGCGGAAGGTCGGCGTGACGAGCTCAATCAGGCTTTCCGAGTAGTCCGTCGTGATGTCGCTGTTGGTCAGCGCCGAACCGAGGGCATGCGGGTGCGGGGTCCGCGCGATCTGTCCCTGCGGACTCACCCGCAGCGACTCTTTCTCGACGCCCTTGCGGCCGCCCACGAGGACGCCGCGCTCGCCGGAATTGACGAGCGAGGCGACGGCCTGATCGTACGCACGGCCCAACGGGGATGCTTGCATGGTGAGCGCCGCGACCAAAACGCTAGTGTAGCGTAAGGGTCGCCGGCGGATAGCGAGGGCTTATCTAGGGCAGCTCGGCAACCAGCTCGACACCGACGAGAAAGCCCGGGTCGGCCAGATGTTTCACTTCAATGAAACTCGCGGCCGGCAGGTTGTCCTTCGAGTAGACCTTCAGTCGCTGGTCGGCGAGTGCGATCAGCTTCGGCATGTCGGTGGTGTAGAGGCGCTCGACCGCGACGTTTTCGAAGCCAGCGCCGTTCGCCTTCAGTGTGGTGGCGAGATTGGTGTAGACCGCACCGAGCTGCCCGCCCATGTCGTCGGGCGAGATGAGCTGCCCCTGGGCGTCGACCGGCAGCGTCATGGAGATGTAGATGGTCTTGCCCACCTTCACCGCCTGCGAGTACCCGAGTCCGCCCTCGTATTCCCCGAGGTGATACGTCGAGCGAAAGCGCGACGGCGCCTCGGGCGCTTCGCAGCCGCCGATCCCGGCGAGCAGCAGAGCCGCCGGCCAGAGGGCCGCGACGCGGCGTGCACGAGTCCAAACCATGAGCGCGACCCCCTGCGAAGTGACAATGCACCGCCTCGCCCCCGGCGATCGCCGGCGCGGGCCGGGCACCGCCGCAGCCACCCGAGGATCGGGCAGTGCCCGGGCATTGTACGGCCGATCCGCCACCGGGCGTGCGCCCCGCGTGCCGACCCCGGTGGGCCACGGCTCGGCAGGGCCGTACCGTCAAGCGAGGGTAAAGCGTTCTTAACGCCTGCCGGCGCGCACGCTTCAGTATGATACGGGGCATGAAAAGACCAGCGCTGTGGTGGGTGGCCCTGGCCTGCGTGATCGCCGGGCAGGCGGCCTCTGCCGAGGACTTCTACTGCGGGGATAAGGTGATTTCGACCGGCATGACGCCAGGCGAAGTGGTGGCCGCGTGCGGCAAGCCGGCTGACGTGCACGTCAACCCACCCGTCCGTCACCGGCATGGCTACGGCCACGACTCGTTCGAGGAAATCATCGAACCCGGCAGCGAAGTCTGGACCTTCAATTTCGGCGCGACCCGGCTGATGGAGCGCGTGGTCTTTGTCGGCGGTGTGGTCACCGAGACCACCGCGCTCGGCCGATACGGCTACTAGCGGCACGCGCCGCTGTGGCATTCTGGGCCGTGGGTCCTGTAAGCGGCGGGCCGCTGCATGGTGTGGCGGCGCCGGTGTCGGGTCCCGGAGGCTCCCCATGCTCGTTGGCGGTCAACCTCACCGGGTCGCGATCGTAGGCGGCACCCGCATCCCGTTTGCGCGTGCACAGGGCGCCTATGCCGACGTGGGCAACCAGGACATGCTCACGGCCGCGCTGGCGGCACTCGTCGCCCGCTTCGGCCTGGAAGGTGCTGAGCTGGGCGAGGTCGCCGCCGGTGCCGTGCTCAAGCACTCAAGCCAGTGGAACCTGACCCGCGAGTGCGTGCTGGGCGCGGGCCTCGCGCCGACCACGCCGGGCGTCGACCTCACCCGAGCCTGCGGCACGAGCCTCGAGGCGGCTGTGCTGGTCGCCAACAAGATTGCACTCGGCCAGATCGAGTCCGGGATCGCCGCCGGCGTCGACACGGCGAGCGATGCGCCGATCGTCTTCGGGCGTGAATACCAGCAGCTGCTGCTCGAGAGCTTCCGAGGCAAGACCGCCGCCGCGCGCCTCAGGCCCTGGCTGCGCTTTCGCCCCCGCTTCCTCAAGCCCGTCGCACCGTCGGTAACCGAACCCCGCACCGGCCTGTCGATGGGCCAGAGCACCGAGCGCATGGCGAAGGCCTTCGGTATCGGGCGCGCCGAGCAGGACCTGCTCGCCCTCACGAGCCACCAGCGTGCGGCGCGTGCTTACGACGAGGGGTTCTTTTCCGACCTCGTCGTGCCCTTCCACGGTCTTGCCGCGGACAATACGCTGCGCCGCGACACCTCGATCGAACAGCTCTCGCGCCTGAAACCCGCTTTCGATCCCGACCATGGCACGCTGACTGCCGGCAACTCGACCGCCATGACGGACGGCGCCGCTGCGGTGCTCCTAGCAAGCGAGCGATGGGCCCGGAGCCGTGCGCTGCCGGTGCAGGCCTACCTGAGCTACGCCAAGGTCGCGGCGGTGGATTTTGTCGGTCGCGACGGCCTCCTGATTGCACCGGCATTCGCGGTGCCACGGATGCTGGCCGACGCCGGGCTCACGCTCCAGGACTTCGATTTCTACGAGATCCACGAGGCGTTCGCCGCGCAGGTGCTCTGCACGCTGCGCGCGTGGGAGTCGGCCGACTTCTGCCGTGACCGACTGGGGCTTGCAGCACCGCTCGGCGCCATCGACCGCGACAAGCTGAACGTGACGGGCTCGTCGCTTGCGCTCGGCCATCCGTTCGCGGCGACCGGTGCGCGGATACTGGCCACGCTCGCGAAGCTGCTCAGTACACGGGGCGGGAAGCGGGGTCTGGTGTCGATCTGCACCGCCGGCGGCATGGGCGTCACGGCCATCGTCGAACGCTGACGCCGCCGCCATGAAACTGGCCAGCCTCGGCGGCAGTGGCGACGGTCGGCTCGTTCTGGTCGACGCCGGCCTGACGCGCTGCGTGCGCACGACCGGCATCGCCGGCACGCTGCAGGACCTGCTCGACGACTGGGACCGGCTGATGCCCCGCCTCAGGGATCTCGATTCCGCGCTGGACGCGTATCAGGCGAAGGGTGCCGAGGAGTTTGCGGTGACACGCTGCACCGCGCCGCTGCCAAGACCGCCGGCGCGACTCGATGCGCTGGCCGACTCGTCGCCTTCACCCGTCGGACCGTCGGTCATGCTGCGCGACGCGGGTGGTGCGGAGGTGCTCTCGGCGACGGCCGACGTGGCCGTCGCACGCACCACGGTAGCGATCCGCTGCTGCCCCGGCATTGCGGTCGTCACGGCGGACGTCCCTCTGCAGAGCACGGCGGATGACATCCACCGCCGCAAGGACATCCGGTTGCTGGTCGCCACCAATCAGTGGTGGCTCGGCACGCCCGGTGCCTCGGCCGAGTTCGACGCCAACCGGGCAACGGCATTTTCCGCCAGTGCCGTGACACCGGACGGGCTTGGCAGTGCGTGGGATGGCAGGCTGCTGCGTGTGTCCCTGCACGGCGCGGTCAACGGCACGGCGCCGGGCACGGGTGCTGTCGGCGACGAGGTCTGGTGCGACTTTCCCGCGCTCATCGAGAAGGCAGTGCGCAACCGTCCGCTGCGCGCCGGCACGGTTCTCGGCGTGAGCTTCACGGACAGCTCGCTTGCAAAGGCCCCGCCCCTCGCCCTCGGCGACCGAGTGACCATCGACGTGCGTGACCCGGGCGGCCACAGTCCATTCGGGGTCATTTCGCAGCGACTGAGCCGCGCGCACCGCTCGACGCCCGGCTGAGGCCGGTAAAGACCGGAATATCATCGACTTGCAGCAGCCCGGGGTCGCCGGGCGCGCCTGACGCGTCGCCAAGTCCACCGGCGATGCAGCACAATAGCGGCCTGCCGCGGTGCCCCTTGCCCGCGCACGGTTTCCCTCACCGGGCAGGCGCCGGACACGCGCCCGCCCCACGCCAACGCCAGGTGGTTCACTCATCATGCATCCTTCCCTCGACCTCAAGAACCCGGATCTCTTCCGCGAGCTCTGCTACATCGACGGCCATTGGGTCGGTGCCGACAGTGGCGCGACCTTCGACGTGATCTACAAAGCCGATGGCAGCCGGCTCGGCAAGAGCCCGGCCTGTGGCACCGCCGAAACCCGCCGGGCGATCGAGGCCGCCAAGGCCGCCATGCCGGCCTGGGCCGCGCGCTCGGCGCTTGAGCGCGGCAAGATCCTCAGGCGCCTCGCGGCGCTGATGATGGAACACCAGGAAGACCTGGCGCGCCTCATGACCGCCGAGCAGGGCAAGCCGCTCGCCGAGGCCCGGGGCGAGGTCGGCTATGCCGCTTCGTTCTTCGATTGGTTCGCCGAAGAGGGCCGGCGCGTTTACGGAGAGATCATTCCCGGCCCGCAGGGGGATCGCCGCCTGCTCGCGCTGCGCCAGCCGATTGGCGTCGTCGGTGCCATCACGCCGTGGAACTTCCCGTCGGCGATGATTACGCGCAAGGCCGCGCCGGCCCTGGCCGCCGGTTGCACCTTCGTCGTCAAGCCGGCCGAAGCCACGCCGTACTCGGCGTTCGCACTCGCGGTCCTCGCCGAACAGGCCGGCGTCCCTCCCGGAGTGTTCAACGTACTTACCGGGTCGCCGAACGATATTGGCCTCGAGCTCACCAGCAACCCGATCATCGCCAAGATGTCCTTCACCGGCTCGACCGCGGTCGGCAAGCGACTGATGGCGCAGTGCGCGACCACGGTCAAGAAGGTGTCGCTGGAACTCGGCGGCAACGCGCCGTTCATCGTTTTCGCGGATGCCGACCTCGATGCGGCGGTTACCGGGGCAATGGCGAGCAAGTACCGCAATGCCGGCCAGACCTGTGTCTGCGCCAACCGGGTGCTGGTTGAGGATGCCGTGTATGACGCCTTTGCCGCGAAGCTGATCGAGGCAACGCGGGCCTTGCGAGTCGGCGACGGCCTTGCGGGTCCCACCGAGCAGGGCCCTCTGATCAACGAAAAGGCCGTGGAGAAGGTCGAAGACCATGTTGCCGATGCGATCGCACACGGCGCGAAGCTCGCGCTCGGTGGCAAGCGGCACAGTCTCGGCGGCACGTTCTACGAGCCGACCGTGCTCACCGAAGTCACGCCGGCGATGAAGGTCGCCCGCGAGGAGACGTTCGGCCCCGTCGCACCGCTGTTCCGGTTCAAGACCGAGGCGGAGGCGATCCGGCTCGCGAACGACACGGAATTCGGCCTTGCGGCGTACTTCTATACGCGCGACCTCGGACGCACCTGGCGGGTATCGGAAGCGCTGGAATACGGCATGGTCGGCGTGAATACCGGGATCATCAGCACCGCAGAGGCCCCGTTCGGCGGCTGGAAGCAGTCAGGTATCGGCCGGGAAGGCTCGAGCCACGGCATCACCGATTACACCGAAATCAAGTACGTGTGCGTGGCCGGCCTCGCACCCTGAGGGTGCGGCACCGGATCAAGCCGTGAGCGGGACCGCGGAGCCTGGCGCGCGCGCGCAGGACAGGCGTGCGCCATCGGGCGCGCTCCTGCCGCTGCTCGCAGCAATCACCGCCGTCGGCGCCATTACCCTGAACATCTACCTGCCCGCGCGACCCGCGGCGCAGGCGGAGTTCAACGCGTCGGCCTTCGCCACGGGCCTGACCGTGAGCCTTGCGGGCGTGGCGTTCGCCATAGGCCTGCTGTGCTACGGCCCGTGGTCCGATCGCCGCGGGCGACGGCCCGTGATCCTGGCGGGGCTTGGCCTCTTCACCGTCGGCACGGCTGTCGCCGCGGGCGCCACGTCGATGACGATGCTGATCGCCGGCCGTGTCATCCAGGCGCTTGGCAGCGCGGCCGGCGTCACGGTGGGCCGCGCGGTCGTCAGCGACGTGTTCCCGCGCGAGGAGATCGCGAGAAGCCTTGCCTACCTGACGATGGTGGTGGCGGTGGCCAATGCTCTCGCGCCGTCTGCCGGCGGCCTGCTGACGCACTGGTACAGCTGGCGTGCCGTGTTCGCCGCGCTGCTCGTCGCTGCTGCCGGCGTGTTCTACTGGACGGCGAGTTCCCTGCCAGAGACCTTGCGACCGCTGTCGCGCCCGCCGCCCTCGGGCGGTATCACACGAACCATCACCGCACTCCTCTGCGAACCCACCTTCCTCGCCTGTGCGCTGCAGAACATCGTCGTGTACGCGGCCTTTCTCGTGTTTGCTTCGTACATGCCCTTCGTCATGACGCGTGCGCTCGGCGCGTCAGTCGCCGGTTACGGCGCCTGGTATCTATTAATCGCGCTCGGTTATTTCCTTGGCAATTTCGCGGTGACCCGACTCACGACGCACGTGGGCAGCTCGCGTCTGCTGCGTGCCGGCGTCACGATCCAGATGCTCGCGTCGCTGCTGGCACTGGCACTGGCCGCACTCCATTACTGGCACCCGCTGGCCGTCTTCGGCCCGTGGCTCGTGCTCGCGTTCGGCCAGGGACTGATCTTGCCGAGTGTCACGGCGACGGCGGTCGCATTGCGTCCGGCGGCTGCCGGCACGGCGGCTGGACTGCTCGGCTTCCTGCAGCAGATCGGTGCGGCCGTTGCGGTTCAATCCATGGCGATTGCCTCGTTCACGAGCCCGGTCCCGGTGTCCGCCTTCATCGCCCTGGTCTGCACGGCCGCGTGGCTGGCAGCGATCATGAGCGGCCCGCTGCTTGAATACCGACCGGCAGCGGGCACCTGATGGAGCTCGGTGACTTTCTCGAGGTGTCGGTCGCCACGGAAGACATCCTCCGGTCGTACGACTTCTACCTCGGTCTCGGTTTCACGGGCATCGAGGGCAGCGACGTGCTGGGCTACCGTTACGGCGTTGTCAGCGACGGCACCGTCGCCATCGGCCTGCACGCGACCGACGCGCCGCCGCTCGCCTTGACCTTCGTCCGCGACAACCTCGCCCGCCATGTCGGCACGCTCGAGGCACTGGGACTTGCACCCGAGGACGTGCAGCTCGGTGACCACGTTTTTAACCGCCTGTCGTTCCCGGGTCCGGGAATCGCGCTGCGCCTCGTGGAGGCACGGACGTACTCGCCCGTCGGTCAGGTCGGCGAATCACTGCTCGGGCGCTTCGACGAACTGCGTCTTCCCGCCCACGATCCGCAGGAGAGCAGCGGATTCTTCGTCAATCTCGGCTTCGCCGGCACCGAGGAGGGAGACGACTGCACCGTCGCGTGTGGCGGCCTGACCGTGCGGCTGCCTTTGGCCGGCGGCCTGAAGCGGCCGGCACTGCAGTTCGCGACGCGGGACGTCGCCGACCTCGCCCGGCGCCTCGAGCGCGGCGGCTACCGCTACCGGCTGACCCGGGAAGGTCAGAGCCCGGGCCCGAGCCTCGAGCTCACCGCACCGGAAGGCACCCTGCTGCGGGTCGCCGTCACGCCCTAGCGGAAGCCAGACTGTGCCCGGTCGGCCGCAGTCACCCCCCGTCAGTCGGCATCCGCGTCGTCGGCGACCCGCGCGCGCATCTCCTGCAGTAGCGCACCGTACAGCGCAAGCAGACTGCCCACCAGCAGGCCAAGCGCACTCAGCATGGTGAACGAGCCCTCGTCGAGCACGCTGTACAGCGAGGCACCGGCGACGAGGCAACCGATCAGCACGCAGCCGATCACGCGAAGCAGCAGAGGATCGATGGCGGGCGGTCCCCGGCGCGTCGCCGGCGCCTCGCTGCCCGGCCCACGACGCGCCGCACCGGGCGGCGCGGTAGTCGCGCGGCGAGGCGGGGCCGGCTCCCGGGCCA
>CAITAM010000592.1 GCA_903890265.1 uncultured Pseudomonadota bacterium
CGGAGTGCAGGCTGCCGGCCACCCGGGCCGACGCGCCCGGCGTCAGGTGAAAGACGTGTCCCGCGAACGGTTCGAGCAGGAGTTCGAGGGCACTGAACGCGAGCATCGACAGAAAGATGAACGCGGTGAAACGGCGGGTCAGTGGTTCGCGCCAAACCGCGGCGAGTGCTTCACGGAAATCCACGGGATTCCCGGCGCCTGGGCGGCGCGGTACGGTGGCGCCCCGAACCGACTCGATGCCGTACAGCCCGGCGGTCGCCAGCAGCAGAGCGACGCTCACCGCGCAGGCGGTCAGGGCGACGAGCCGCAGCGGTCCGTACGGATCCAGGAACTTGCCCATCAGGCCTGCGGTTACCGCGAAGCCGAAAATCATCATGATCCAAAGGACCGTCGCGGCAGCCGCGCGTCGCGAGGGCGTCACCGATTTCGCCAGCAGTGCGAGTAGCGAGGTTCCCGCGGCGCCCACCCCGAGGCCGATGCCGGCGTAGGCTGCCGTGGCCGCAATCAGCCCAGCCAGCGGGTGCACGCCAATGAGGGTCGTCGCCGCCGCCGCGCCGACCGTGCCGCCACCCAGCAGCGCAAGGCCACCGAGTATCCACGGCGTGCGTCGGCCGCCTACGTCCGATCCGTGGCCCAGGCGTGGCCGCATCATCTGCACGAGGTAGTGGAGGGCAATCAAGAGCCCCGGTACGAAGGCGGGTAACGCGTATTCGATGACCATGACGCGGTTAAGCGTCGAAATCGCGATCACGGTCATGGATCCCAGCGCCATCTGCACGAGACCCAACCGGACAATGCGGCCCCAACCGAGTGGCGCCGCCGATCCGGGGGCAGAGGTCATGCCAGAAGCCGCATCGCGAACGCAGCGGCCAGCATACCGAGGACGTAGAGCGTCACGCCGGTCGCGTTGTACCAGGGCACGACATCCTTGGGACGCTCGTCGAGCAGCCGCTCCATGAGGAAGAGCTGCCCGAGCCAGAGCATGCCGACGACAGACGCCATCAGCGGCGCTCCCCACAGGGCGAGCAGCCCGATGACGATCGCCTGCGGCACCGCCATGACAAAGCAGGCCATCGCCAGGGCATTGAACTCACCAAGCTTCACCGGCAGCGACGAGATGCCCATCTGGCGGTCACCGTCGACGGATTTGAAGTCGTTGAGCGTCATGATCCCGTGCGCGCCGATGCTGTAAAGGGCCGCGAGCGCCATGATCTTCGGGGAAGGCAGGGTCCCGCCGGCCATCACGGCAGCCCCCGTCACCCACGGCAGCCCCTCGTAGCAGAGGGCGACGGCACTGTTGCCCCACCAGCCATTGCGCTTGAGGCGAAACGGCGGCGCGCTGTACGCCCAGGCAAGCGCCATCCCGACGCAGGAAGCGGCAAGAACGGTCCGGCCGAGCTGCGCGGCAACCAGCAGCGAGAGGGCAGTCCACACGATCGCGACGTAGAATGCGCTCCGTCCCGGCAGGCGCCCGGACGGAATTGGCCGGTTGGGCTCGTTGATGGCATCGACGTGTCGGTCAAACCAGTCGTTGACGGCCTGGCTCGTGCCGCAGACCAGCGGCCCGGTCAGCGCGATGCCGCCGACGATCGCGGTCCAGCGGTTGGCGGAGCTGCCTGGGATCGATACCAGTCCGCACATGAATGCCCACATCGGTGGGAACCACGTGATCGGCTTGAGCAGCTCGAGGACCGCGGGCATCCGCGGCGTGGTTTGTACGTAGGGTATTGCGCGTGCCATGAGTGAAAACTAGACCTGACACGCAATACTGTCAACAAAAAATTACACTGCGTTTCTAGTGCTCCGCACCATGGCCGCTGTCATCCGCCGCGACCAGGTCCCCGAGCCCGTAACGGCGCAGTTTGGAGTACAGGCTCTGCCGGCTCAGTCCGAGTATTTCCGCGGCGGCGGCCCGATTGTCGCCGGTCAGTTCAAGTGCCGCCTCGATGCACAGGCGTTCGATCATGTCGCTCGAGTCGCGAACGAGCTCTTTGAGGGGGACCCGCCCCACGAGCTCGGTGAGCTGCTCTACCGTGCGCGGGCGCTGGCGGCTGCTCGTCCGCTCGGTTCTGATGCGCTGGCTGACGTTGCGCACGGTGAACCCGAGGCAGGGCAGCTCGCCATCCGGTACCGCGACGGCGCAGATTTCGACATCGATCGAACCGCCGTAATCGCCGCGCAGCTTCGTGGCAAACAGCCTGATCGACTGGTCGTCACGCAGGTGTGCTGTCAGCAGCGGGAAATCGACCCCGGCCCGACCGAGCCAGCGGTCCAGCGACTGACCGATCGCCTGCTCGGCGGTCGCGAGATCGATCATGTCGAGGAAGGCCCTGTTGGCGTATTCGATGCGCCCGTCCAGCGCCGTGACGACAAAGCCGTCGGGTCCGTGCTCGACGACTTCCAGTACGCGTGATTTGCGGCTCCCGGGCGAGCCGTTGACCGTGGCCGGATCGGCCGCCAGCCGAAGCAGCAGGAACGTCCTGTGCTCCTCGCGAAAGACCGATACCGAGGCCCGCACGAGCGCACCCCCGGCTGCCCGGCGGACACGCGCGTCACTGGTGCGGCCTGCGGCACGTACGCCGGCGAACAGCGCCTCAAGGGCAACGCGGCTCGGGCCGTCGAACGCATCCAGAATCGGCCGTCCCACGAGGGCTTCGGCCTGTTCGTCGAGAAAGTGACAGGCGGCGGGATTCGCCTCGACGGCTTTGTAAGTCGCTGCGTCGATGACAAGCACGGGTTCATCGGCGACCTGGAACAACAGCCGGTAGCGCGTGTTGGCGAGCCGCAGGCGGGCAAACTCCCGGTCCATGCCCTGCTGGGTGGCGAGCAGCCGCTGCTGAAGGTCGGTCATCGGCCGCAGGCTTCGACCCACGGCAACGATGCGACCCTTGGGACTCAGTCGCGTGGCGGAATACAGGATCGGCAGCGACTCGGGCTGCGTCGAGAGGTGGTTGACGTGCCGCCAGCGCGAGGACGAGTCGTTGTCTGCGTCCCGCACCATTTCCACGACTTTCGGGCGGCTCTCGACGGTCACGGTGTCAAGCCACGGCTTGCCGATCCACCCGTCGCCGACCTCGTTGGCGATCTCGGCACTGCCGAACGAGATATCGCGGATGATGAACGGTTCGGTCGGCGACACAATGAGAGCAACGTCAGCAGCGGAGGTGAGGACTTTTCCGGCGGTCATGGCGTCGAGATCGCCCAGCCATTTCTTCGCCGCAGTAAACGATTTCACAGGTAAGTCCGCCGCCTCAGCAAAATTCCAGTGTAACAAACTCCGTACAGTGCAGGTGTCAGCTAACCGCGCGGTCCCGTGGCCGCAAGCGATTTGACCAGCTTCTGCGCGACCTGCACGGCGGACGGTCCGTCGATTGCCGTTGCGTCTGCGCCGACCTGGCGCGCGAGCTCGGGCTTCTGCAGGAAGATGGGGCCGCCGACCATCACGTAGACCGCGCGATTACGCGACGCGCGTCGTGTCGAGGCGATCCGTGAGGCGACGTGCTCAAGACGGCTTTCACTGCCAACGGCCAGACCCACGACCGAAAAGTGTTCATCACCGACGAGCTGCAGGTATTCCTCCGCGCTGTCGGGCTGTTCCATCCAGACATCCCACCGGGCGCGGCGGAAGAATTCTCCAACCAGCTGCAGACCAAAAGTGTGCTGTTCGCCGAGCTCCGGCACCAAAAGCACGGTGCCACCGAGGCCGCGTGACGCGTCGTCGTCGGGGGCGTCAGTGCTCAGGTCCCGAACGATCGTCTGCAACCGGGCAAGGCCAAGCGAGACGGCGAAGAAATCCACGTCGTCCGTCTCCCACAGCGTGCCGAGGCGCCGGGCGGCGGGGGCGAGCAGATCGAGCAGGATGCTCTCCAGCGGCACTCCCTCGCGGCGGATCATGTCCACGTAGACGCCGGCAACCTCGGACGTGTGCTGGAGCAGCAGCCGGGTCAGTTCCTCGACCGAGCCAGCCGAGGTCACGGCCGACGTCGCGCGTGCGGCCGCGGCGGTCGCCGGCACCGGTGCGCGGGTCATGAGAAGGCGCGGCACGATCTGCCCCTCGATCGTCCGCACGAGCGCCTCGCGGCGGCTTTGTCGCGTAACGACTTTCGGGGTTTCCGGCCGCGGCACGCACGCCGCACCCGGCGCCGTGTCACCACTGGCATAGCTGGCCGCCGCGAGCAGCATCAGGCTGCGTTCTTCGTATGACATCGGCATCGGGCATCCCCCCCAAAGCGCTCCGCGGAGTGTCGTCACCGGCCACGGGTTCCCTAAAATCGCGCGCCCGTTGTCCAGGGCGGCGGCGTCTTTTCATCGTTACGGACTGGCGGCGGGCCTCCATGGGCCCAGAACATCCCTCCGCGGTTC
Source organism: uncultured Pseudomonadota bacterium (assembly GCA_903890265.1). Lineage (GTDB taxonomy): Bacteria > Pseudomonadota > Gammaproteobacteria > Steroidobacterales > Steroidobacteraceae > CAIKMS01. The sequence goes on from CAITAM010000592.1 coordinate 4,363, forward strand.
GATAGTGTCAAGAAAAATATACGTCAAGCGCGGTTGACACCCTGAGTCGGTCGGGACTAGGGTTGAGGCATGGGCACCGCGCATACGAATCAGACCAACGCGCAGCAACGCAGTCAGCCGCCGGGGGTGCCGCTCTACACGCCGGAGCAGCGGCGCCGGCGCGATGCGACGAAGTGGACGCTGGTGCAGGGAATCCTGGCGCCGGTCCAGTTTCTGGTCTTTCTGTGCAGCGTGGCGCTGATTGCCCGCTACGTGATCTACGGCGTGGGCCTGCACGCGGCGACGGTATCCGTCGTCGTGAAGACCCTGGTGCTCTACGTGATCATGATTACGGGTGCTATTTGGGAGCGCGAGGTATTTGGCGTGTACCTCTTCGCGCGCGCCTTCTTCTGGGAAGACGTATTCAGTTTCGTCGTGCTCGCGCTTCACACGGCCTACCTCGTGGCTGTGACGTACGGATGGCTTGGCGCCCGCGGACAGGTCGTGCTCGCACTCTCCGCCTATCTGGCCTACCTCGTCAATGCCACTCAGTTCGTCCTGAAGCTTCGCGCAGCGCGGCTTGTGCAGCGCAGCGAAACAAGCTTCGGCGACGGGCCGGCCCTGGGAGTCCCGACATGAGCGCCATGCCGGACAGAGGCTGTACGGAACAGGCCACGGCGGTGAAACTGGTGCGCAGCGCGCGCGGTCAGCGCGAGGTGTTCTGCGGCCTGACGGGAATAGTCTGGTTGCACCGCAAAATCCAGGACGCGTTTTTCCTCGTGGTCGGCTCGCGGACCTGCGCCCACCTCATTCAGTCCGCGGCGGGGGTCATGATCTTCGCCGAGCCGCGCTTTGGCACGGCCATCATCGACGAGCGTGATCTCGCGGGCCTAGCTGACGTGAATGACGAGCTGGATCGCGTGGTTGAGCAGCTGCTGTCGCGCCGGCCGGAGATCAAGCTGCTGTTCCTCGTGGGCTCCTGCCCGTCCGAAGTGATCAAGCTCGATCTCGGGCGTGCGGCCGCGCGCTTGTCACGCAGCTTCGAGCCCCGGGTGCGGATCCGCCATTACTCCGGCAGCGGCATTGAAACCACGTTCACGCAGGGCGAGGATGCCTGCCTTGCGTCGCTCGTGCCGACGCTGGTCACGAGCGAGCGCCGCCAGCTGCTGATTGCGGGCTCGCTGCCGGACATCGTCGAGGACCAGTTCCGGCGGCTGTTCGCCGCGATGGGCCTCGACGCGGTAGCGTTCCTCCCGGCGCGCCGGGCCAACGAGTTCCCCGAGATCGGCCCGGGCACCGACGTGCTGCTGGCACAGCCCTTTCTGGCGGACACCGGCCGGGCGCTGACCGAGCGCGGTTGCCGACTCCTTACGGCGCCGTTTCCCTTTGGCGCCGAGGGCACGACCGCCTGGCTCAAGGCGGGCGCGAGCGCCTTCGGTATCGGGGAGGCGGCATTCGACGACGCCACCCGGGATGCCCGCTCACGGGCCGAGGCGTCGGTCGCCCGCTACGCCCCCGAACTGAGCGGCAAGCGGGTCTTCTTCTTCCCCGACTCCCAGCTCGAAGTGCCGCTCGCCCGGTTTCTGAGTCGTGAACTCGGGATGGGCCTCGCCGAGGTCGGCACGCCCTTCCTGCACCGGAGCCACCTCGCGGCCGAGCTCGAGATGCTGCCCGCCGACACCGTGGTTGTGGAGGGGCAGGACGTCGAGGCACAGCTCGACCGCTGCCGGGCGGAGAAGCCGGACCTCACCGTCTGCGGGCTCGGTCTTGCCAACCCCCTGGAGGCGGAGGGCCTGACCACGAAGTGGTCCATCGAACTCGTGTTCTCCCCGGTGCACGGTTACGAGCAGGCCGGTGACCTCGCGGAGCTCTTCGCCCGTCCGTTCGTCCGACGCCTTCGGCTTGCGGTCTAGCGGGGCTCACGCATGAAACTCACCCTGTGGACCTACGAAGGACCCCCGCACATCGGGGCGATGCGCGTTGCCACTGCGCTGACCGACGTGCACTACGTGCTCCACGCACCACAGGGCGACACCTACGCCGACCTGCTGTTTACCATGATCGAGCGTAATGGCAGGCGCCCCCCGGTCACGTACACGACGTTCCAGGCGCGCGACCTCGGTGGCGACACCGCGCAGCTCTTTCAGGATGCCGTCAGCGGCGCGTACGAGCGGTTTCAGCCCGGTGCGATGCTGGTGGGCGCCTCGTGCACCGCAGAGCTCATTCAGGACGATCCGGCCGGACTGTCGGCGGCACTGGCGCTGCCCGTGCCGGTGGTACCCCTTGAGTTGCCGGCCTACCAGAAGAAGGAAAACTGGGGTGCCGCCGAGACCTTGTATCGTCTGGTGCGCTCACTGGTCACGCCGCGGCCCCGCGCCGCGGGGGATGCCACCGCGTCGGTGCGGCGACCGCTCTGCAACATCCTCGGGCCGACGGCCCTCGGTTTCAGGCATCGCGACGACGTCACGGAGATCGCGCGGCTGCTCGGGCAGATCGGCGTCGACATTCATGTCGTGGCGCCGCTCGGCGCGAGTGCTGCGGACCTGAGCCGGCTTGGCGAGGCCGATTTCAACGTCGTGCTGTACCCGGAAGTGGCGGGGCCCGCTGCGCAGTGGCTGAAAAAGTCCTGCGGCCAGCCCATGACATCGGTGGTTCCCATCGGCATTGGTGCAACACGGGAATTCATCGCTGAAGTGGCCCGGCTCGCGGGCATCGAGCCACCGGCCCACCTGATCGGCGCGCCGTCCCGTGCGGCGTGGTACTCGCGGTCCGTTGACTCGACGTACCTCACCGGGAAGCGGGTATTCATCTTCGGTGACGCGACACACGCCATCGCTGCTGCGAGGGTAGCGAGGGACGAACTGGGCTTCACGGTCGTTGGGCTGGGTACCTACAGCCGCGAAAGCGCACGAGAGGTTCGTGCTGCCGCTTCGCAGTACGGCCTCGAGGCGTTGATCACCGACGATTACCTTGAAGTCGAGGCGGCCGCTGCGGCCTTGCACCCGGAGCTCATCCTCGGCACGCAGATGGAGCGCCACATCGCGAAGCGTCTCGGCGTGCCCTGCGCGGTGATCTCGGCGCCGGTCCACGTCCAGGACTTTCCCGCCCGGTACTCGCCGCAGATGGGATTCGAAGGGGCCAATGTCATCTTCGACAGCTGGGTGCACCCGCTGATGATGGGGTTGGAAGAGCACCTGCTCGCCATGTTCCGCGACGATTTTGAGTTTCACGACAAGGCCGCTTCGTCGCATCTCGGGCACACGTCGGCGCCGGTCGTTGCGGCAGCAACCGCCCCTGCGGCAGCGCCGGTCGAGGCGATACGACAGGCGAGCCCGGCGACGGTACCGGCGGATGCGACCGCCGCCGATGGCGTGCGCTGGGACCCTGACGCCGAGAAAGAACTGCTGAAGATTCCGTTCTTCGTGCGCGGCAAGGCCCGTCGCAACACCGAGCGATTCGCGCTGCAGAAGGGCGTGAATACCATAAGCGTGGGGACTATCTACGATGCTAAAGCTCACTTCGGGCGTTAAGCGCGGCAAGAGCCCCGCGCCGGTCGCGCCAATGCGCGTAGTTCTCCTTACCATGGACAACCACCTGGCAAGCGCGACGCAGCGTGCCGCGGTCAAGATCGCTGACGAGTATCCAGGGGTCAGCGTCTCGATGTTTTCCGCAGCCCAGTGGTCGGCCAGTGCCGACGTGTTGGCGCGGACCCTGGCCGCGATCGGGACGGCCGACCTGATCGTGGTATCGATGCTGTTCCTCGAAGATC
>CAITAM010000593.1 GCA_903890265.1 uncultured Pseudomonadota bacterium
AGGCGGTTGTTGCGGTTGATGACGCGACGGTAGAGATCGTTCAGGTCGGAGGTCGCGAAGCGGCCACCGTCGAGTGGCACGAGCGGGCGCAGGTCCGGCGGCAGCACCGGCAGGACCGTCAGCACCATCCACTCCGGCTTGTTGCCGGAATCAATGAACGACTCGATCAGCTTCAGGCGCTTCGACAGACGCTTGATCTTGGTCTCGGACGTGGTCGAGCCCATGTCCTCGCGGACGCGCACGACCTCGGCCGGCAGGTCCATGCTCTTCAGGAGCTCGTGCACGGCCTCCGCACCCATGCGGGCGTCGAACTCGTCGCCGTGCTCCTCGATGGCCTCGAGATACATCTCGTCGGTCAGGAGCTGGCCGCGCGTCAGCGAGGTCATGCCCGGATCGATGACCACGAATGCCTCGAAATAGAGAACGCGCTCGATCTCGCGGAGCGTCATGTCGAGCAGGAGGCCGATACGCGACGGCAGCGACTTCAGGAACCAGATGTGGGCGGTCGGGCTCGCGAGCTCGATGTGGCCCATCCGCTCGCGGCGCACCTTCGACTGCGTGACCTCGACGCCACACTTCTCGCAGATCACTCCGCGGTGCTTGAGGCGCTTGTACTTGCCGCAAAGGCACTCGTAGTCCTTTACCGGTCCGAAGATCTTGGCGCAGAAAAGTCCATCACGCTCCGGCTTGAAGGTCCGGTAGTTGATGGTCTCTGGCTTCTTTACTTCGCCGAATGACCAGGACTTGATCAGATCGGGAGAGGCGAGGCCAATCCGAATCGAATCGAAGTGCTCCTTGGGCACATCCTGCTTGAAGAGCTTGAGTAGGTCCTTCATAACGACTCCTGCCGTGTTCGCAAATGCTCGCTGTTCTTAAACGTCGATACCGGGGTGAGGGGCGGCTACTGCCCCTCCTCCTCCAGCTCGATGTTGATACCGAGCGAGCGAATTTCCTTGACGAGCACGTTGAACGATTCGGGCATACCGGCATCCATCTGATGGTTGCCGTCGACGATATTCTTGTACATCCGCGTGCGACCGTTGACGTCGTCCGACTTGACGGTGAGCATTTCCTGCAGGGTGTACGAGGCGCCGTACGCCTCAAGCGCCCACACTTCCATCTCACCGAAGCGCTGGCCGCCGAACTGCGCCTTGCCGCCCAGCGGCTGCTGGGTAACAAGCGAGTACGGGCCGGTCGACCGGGCATGCATCTTGTCGTCGACGAGATGGTTCAGCTTCAGCATGTACATGTAGCCGACCGTCACCGAGCGCTCGAAGCGCTCACCGGTGCGACCATCGAACAGCGTCGTCTGGCCCGTGACTGGCAGATCGGCGAGCGAGAGGAGGTTCTTGATCTCGGCCTCGGTGGCGCCGTCAAACACGGGCGTGGCCATCGGCACGCCGCGCGTGAGGTTCTTGGCGAGCTCGAACACCTCCCCGTCGGTGAACGAGTCGATGTCCTCGTGCTGACCGCCCGACTGGTTGTACACCTGATCGAGGAAGCCGCGGATTTCGCCGGCGTCCGCCTGGGCCTCCAGCATCCGGCCAATCTTGAGCCCGAGCCCGCGCGCGGCCCAGCCAAGGTGGGTCTCGAGCACCTGCCCGATGTTCATACGCGACGGTACGCCGAGCGGGTTGAGAACGATGTCGACCGGCGTACCGTCCGCCATGTACGGCATGTCCTCGACCGGCACGATCGTCGAGATAACACCCTTGTTGCCGTGACGGCCGGCCATTTTGTCGCCCGGCTGCACGCGGCGCTTCACCGCAAGGTACACCTTGACCATCTTGAGCACGCCCGGCGCCAGGTCGTCACCGGCCGTGATCTTGGCCTTCTTGTCGTCAAAGCGCTTCTCGAACGCCTTGTGCTGCACCTTCAGGCGCTCGGCGACCTGCTCGAGCTGGGCATTGGCGTCGTCATCCGACAGGCGGATTTCGAACCACTGCTCGCGCGGCAGATCATCGAGGTATTCCGCCGTAATGGCGGAGCCAGCCTTGAGCTTCTTCGGGCCGCCCTCGGCCTGCTTGCCGATGAGCATCGACCGGACGCGAACGAAAAGGTCGTCCTCGAGGATTCGGCGCTGGTCGTTCAGGTCCTTGCGGACCCGCTCGATCTCCGACTTCTCGATCGACAGCGCACGCGCGTCCTTCTGCACGCCGTCGCGCGTGAAGACGCGGACGTCGATGACGGTTCCGTCCATGCCCGGGGGAACCCGCAGGGACGTGTCCTTCACGTCGCTTGCCTTCTCGCCGAAGATGGCACGGAGCAGCTTCTCTTCCGGCGTCAGCTGGGTTTCGCCCTTCGGCGTCACCTTGCCGACCATGATGTCGCCGGCCTTGACCTCGGCGCCGATGAACACGATGCCGGCTTCGTCGAGCTTGGCCAGCGCCGAGTCACCGACGTTCGGGATGTCAGCACTGATTTCCTCAGGACCGAGCTTCGTGTCGCGCGCGACGCAGGTGAGCTCTTCAATATGGATCGTCGTGAAGCGGTCTTCCTGGACCACGCGCTCGGAGATCAGGATCGAGTCTTCGAAGTTGTAGCCGTTCCACGGCATGAACGCGACCAAGAGGTTCTGCCCGAGGGCCAGTTCGCCGAGATCCGTCGACGGGCCGTCAGCGAGCACGTCACCGCGCTCGATCTTGTCGCCCACGTTGACGAGCGGACGCTGGTTGATGCACGTGTTCTGGTTGGAGCGCTGGTATTTGGTCAGACCGTAGATATCAACGCCCGGCTCGCCGGCGGTCGTCTCCTCGTCATTCACACGCACCACGATACGTGCCGCGTCGACCGAATCGACGACACCGCCACGCCGGGCAACCACGGTCACGCCGGAGTCAATGGCCACCGCACGCTCCATGCCGGTACCGACGAGCGGGGTATCCGCGCGAAGGGTGGGCACGGCCTGGCGCTGCATGTTCGAACCCATGAGCGCGCGGTTCGCGTCGTCGTGCTCGAGGAACGGGATGAGCGAGGCCGCCACCGACACGATCTGCTTCGGACTGACGTCCATGAAGTTGATCCGGTCGCGCGGCATCAGCGTGAACTCGTTCAGGTGCCGGCACGAGACGAGATCGTCGCTGAACTGGCCCGTGGCATCGAGCTCGGCATTCGCCTGCGCGATGACGTACTGGCTTTCCTCGATCGCGGAGAGGAACTCGATGTGCTCGGTGACCCGTCCACCCTCGACCTTGCGGTACGGGGTCTCGAGGAAGCCGTACGAGTTCGTCCGCGCGTAGACGGACAGCGAATTGATCAGACCGATGTTCGGGCCTTCCGGCGTTTCGATCGGGCAGACGCGTCCGTAGTGGGTCGGGTGCACGTCGCGCACCTCGAAGCCCGCGCGCTCGCGCGTGAGGCCGCCCGGGCCGAGCGCCGACACGCGGCGCTTGTGGGTGACTTCCGACAGCGGATTGTTCTGGTCCATGAACTGGCTGAGCTGCGACGACCCGAAGAACTCCTTCACCGCGGCCGCAACCGGCTTTGCGTTGATCATCTCCTGGGGCATCAGCGGTTCACTCTCCGCCAGCGTCAGACGCTCCTTGACCGCGCGCTCGACGCGCACGAGCCCGATGCGGAACGCGTTTTCGGCCATCTCGCCAACGCTGCGCACGCGGCGGTTGCCGAGGTGATCGATGTCGTCGACGACGCCGTTGCCGTTACGGATGTCGATCAGGGTGCGCAGCACGTCGATGACGTCCGACACCTCGCCGTTCTCGGAATAGTGCTTCTTGCCAAAATCGGTCGTCAGGCGCGAGAAGTAGACCCCGTCGTAGAGGATACCGGGTCCGACGACCGCGTCGCGGCCGACGCGACGGTTGAACTTCATTCGACCCACCGGCGAGACGTCGTAACGCTCGGGGTTGAAGAAGAGGTTGTGGAACAGGTTCTCGGCCGCATCCTTCGTCGGCGGCTCGCCCGGACGCATCATCCGGTAGATCTCGACCAGCGCCTCGAGACGGGTCCGGGTCGGGTCGATGCGCAGGGTGTCCGAAATGTACGGGCCGCGGTCGAGGTCGTTGACGTACAGGGTGTGGATCTCCTCCACGCCACCCTCGATCAGCTTCTGTACCGTCGCAACGGTCAGGATCTCGTTGACCTTGGCGAGGACCTCGCCGGTGTCCTTGTTGATCACGTCGTGTGCGAGGATCTTGCCGGCCAGGTACTCAACCGGGACAGGCATCCGCTTGACGCCCGCGTCCTCGAGCTGGCGCACGTGGCGGGCCGTGATGCGGCGGCCTTCTTCGACGACAACCTGATCGCCGATACGGATTTCGAACGCCGCGGTCTCGCCGCGCAGTCGCGCCGGAATGAGCTCGAGCTCGGTCTGCTCCGCGGACAGGAAGAAAGTGTTCTTTTCGAAGAAGATGTCCAGCATCTGCTCTTCGGTGTAGCCAAGCGCGCGCAGCACGATAGTGACCGGCAGCTTGCGGCGGCGGTCAATTCGCGCGTAGACGCAGTCCTTCGGGTCGTACTCGAAGTCGAGCCACGAACCGCGGTACGGAATGATGCGGGCCTGGAACAGCAGCTTGCCCGACGAGTGCGTCTTGCCCTTGTCGTGGTCGAAGAAGACGCCCGGGCTGCGATGCAGCTGCGAGACGATGACGCGCTCGGTGCCGTTGACGATGAACGTTCCGTTATCGGTCATCAGCGGCAGTTCGCCGAGATAGACTTCCTGCTCGGCGATGTCACGCTTCAGCTTGCGCGCACCGGATGCGTCCTTCTCGTAGACCTTGAGCTGGACCTTGACGCGCAGCGGCGCGGCATAGGTAAGGCCGCGGAGCTGGCACTCCTTCACGTCGAATACGGGTTCACCGAGCCGGTAGCTCAGGTACTCGAGCGTCGCGTTGCCGCTGTAGCTCGTGATCGGGAAGACGCTCTTGAACGCGGCGTGCAGGCCAACGTCGTCGCGGTTCGCCTCGGACGCGTCCGCCTGCAGAAAGCGGCGATAGGAGTCGAGCTGAATCGCCAGCAGGTACGGTACGTCGAGAATGCTCGAGCGTTTGCCGAAATCCTTGCGAATGCGCTTCTTTTCGGTGAACGAATAGGCCATGAGCGTCACCCTCTGATCAAACATGCGGCCATTGCTGGCGGCAAAGCGGAGCACGGCGTCGCCGCGTCTCCGTCACAAACAGTCATCTTGGCAAACGCGCGTGCCCGCCCGGCGCAGAAGCGCGGGGCGGGCTCGCGGTGCCCGTAAAGCGCGGTAGTACACCCGCGCATGGAGGCCTTACTTGACCTCGACCTTCGCGCCGGCGTCTTCGAGCGACTTCTTGATCTTCTCGGCATCCGCCTTGCTGACGGCGTCCTTGACCATGGAAGGAATGCCCTCGACGAGGTCCTTCGCTTCCTTGAGGCCAAGACCGGTGACTTCGCGGATCACCTTAATGACGGTGACCTTCTTGTCGGCCGGGTATTCCTTCAGCGTGACCGAGAACTCGGTCTGCTCTTCCGCCGGGGCGGCAGCGGCAGCGGCAGCACCCGGGGCAGCGGCAACGGCAACGGCAGCAGCGGCGCTGACACCAAACTTCTTCTCCATGTCGGAGATGAGCTCGACGACCTGCATGATGGTCATGTTCGAGATCGCGTCGAGAATTTCGTCCTTAGAAACGGCCATGAGATTTACTCCTGAAAATTACGTTTTAACTGTTTACCCGATTGGCGGTGGCGCTCAGGCGCCGGCCGCCTGCTTCTGATCGCGAATCGCAGCAACCGTGCGCGCAAGCTTTGCGTGCGGCTCGGCCAGCGTGCGGACGAACTTCTCGATGGGCTGTTTCATCAGACCCATCAGTGTCGCCAGCGCCTGCTCGCGGGTCGGCAGACTCGCCACCTGATCGATCGCCTTCGGCGGCAGCACCTGGCCACCGAGCGAGACGAGCGTTGTGACAAGCTTGTCGTTGTCCTTCGCGAAGGCCTTGATCACGCGCGCGGCGGCGCCTGGATCATCCTTCGAGAAAGCGAGGATCAACGGACCCTTGAGTTGCGGCGATATGCACTCGAAAGAAGTACCGGCAACGGCAATCCGAGCCAGCGTGTTCTTAATGATCTGCATGTGCACACCGGACTTGCGCGCTTTGTTGCGCAGGTCGGTGAGTTGCGGAACGGAAAGACCACGGTACTCGGCAGCGACCACGGACTGCGAAACCTTCGCCAGCTCGTGGACCTCAGCCACTACCACCTTCTTCTGCTCTAAGTTGAGCGACATATCTCTTAACCTCGCAGAAGTCAGCCCCAGAGACCCGTCACTGGTACGGATCTCCACCCATGCACCCGGACCCCGAGGGGCAGTCCCGGTGCTCGATTCCCGCATACGCGGGCGGATCGACGGTGACCTTCGGCCGGGCCTTGCGGGCGCCGCGTGACGCACAAGCCGTCACTGCTTCGGGTAACACCATCTGCGCAGGCTGCCGGTCCCCCGGCTGTCCATTAAGCGGCGTCTGGCGTTTCCGCCTTGCCGCGCCTGCGGTCTTCGATGGCACCGGCATCCGTCTGCCGGTGAGGCCAGGGTTTCCCCTGGCCGGACGGAGGCGCTCACGCGTCCCGCCATCGTCAAAAAAGTCCGGGCGCGCCCGCGGGCCGCCCGGTCGTCAGCCGGATCCCGTTACAGACCCAGCGTGCCGCGGTCGATCTGCACGCCCGGGCCCATCGTCGAGGACACCGCCACGCGCTGGAAGTACACGCCCTTGGCCGTCGACGGCTTGACCTTCTGCAGGTCCGAGATCAGCGCAAGGAGGTTCTCCTTCAGCTTTTCGACCTCGAAGCTGGCCCGACCGATCTGCGCGTGCACGATGCCGGCCTTGTCGCAGCGGTAACGGACCTGACCGGCCTTGGCGTTCTTGACCGCGGTCGCCACGTCCGGCGTGACGGTGCCGACCTTCGGGTTCGGCATCAGGCCGCGGGGACCGAGGATCTGACCGAGCGCACCCACGACGCGCATGGCGTCGGGGCTCGCGATCACGACGTCGAAATTCATCTCGCCGGCCTTCACCTTCTCCGCCAGGTCTTCCATGCCGACGATGTCGGCACCGGCGGCGGTGGCGAGCTCCTGGTTCTTGCCACTGGTGAATACGGCAACGCGCACGGTCTTGCCGGTACCGTTCGGCATGACGGTCGAGCCGCGGACCTGCTGGTCCGACTTCGTGGCGTCGATGCCGAGGTTGACCGCAACGTCGACCGACTCGTCGAACTTCGCCGTGGCGAACTCCTTGACGAGAGCGAGCGCCTGCTCGATCGAATACGCCTTGCCCGGCTCGAGCTTGTCCGTCCAGGCCTTACTACGCTTGGCTGCTGCGCCCATGATCAACCCTCCACCACGTCAACGCCCATGCTGCGGGCCGTACCAGCGATCGTCTTGAACGCCGCTTCGGGATCCGCTGCCGTGAGATCCGGCATCTTCAGCTTGGCAATGCCCTCGACCTGGGTGCGCGTGATCTTGCCCACCTTCTGGGTGTTCGGCCGGCCACTGCCCTTTTCCAGCCCGATGGCCTTGCGTACCAGCACCGACGCCGGCGGCGTCTTGGTGATGAACGTGAAGCTGCGGTCGCTGTAGACCGTGATGACGACCGGCGTCGCCAGACCCTTCTCGAGGGTCGCGGTCTGCGCGTTGAACTGCTTGCAGAACTCCATGATGTTCACGCCCTGCTGGCCGAGCGCGGGGCCCACCGGCGGACTGGGGTTGGCCTGCCCCGCCGGGATCTGCAGCTTGATGTAACCAGTAACCTTCTTCGCCACGTCATACTCCTTGGGTACAAACGCCTCATGCGAGGCTCCCCGTGTTGCCCCGCCGATCCACTACGGACGGCGTAGGCGAGGTGAAGCGCCGTCGCTTCACGAAGGTCCGCGCCCGAAGGCACGGACCGGATCCGGTCAGGCCTTTTCGACCTGCGAGAAATCGAGTTCGACGGGCGTCGAGCGCCCGAGGATCTGGACCGCCACCTGCAGGCGGCTCTTTTCGTAGTTCACCGATTCGACGACGCCGTTGAAATCGTTGAACGGGCCGTAGATCACGCGCACGATCTCACCCGGTTCGAACAGAACCTTCGGCCTCGGCTTCTCGGCACCCTCTTCCACGCGGCGGAGGATCGCCATGGCTTCCTTGTCGGTGATCGGCGCCGGACGGTCCGGCGTACCACCGATGAAACCCAGCACCTTCGGCACGTCCTTGACGAGGTGCCAGGTGTCCTCGTCCATCTCCATCTGCACGAGCACGTAGCCCGGGAAGAACTTCCGGTCCGAGCGCCGCTTCTGGCCGTCGCGCATTTCCACGACTTCCTCGGTCGGCACCAGGATCTCGCCAAACTTGTGGTCAAAGCCGCGGCTCTTGACGCGGTCCTTGAGCCCTTCGGCCACCTTGTGCTCGAAGTTCGAATAGGCGTGAACGACGTACCAGCGCAGTGCCATGCTCAGACTCCCCCGCCGAGCAGCTGGCGCGAAGCCCAGCCGAGGATGAGGTCGACGATCCAGAAGAACAGACCGAGCGCGAACACGAACGCAATCACGATCAGTGTCGTTGTCTTGGTCTCGTCAATCGTCGGCCAGACCATCTTGCGCAGCTCGACGCGCGACAAGAGGATGAAGTCCCACAGGCTGCGACCCACGCCCGACACGGCGAAGGTACCGACCGCGGCCGCGAGCCCGACGAGCAGCGCAGCCCAGCGGGCGTAGATCGGCCAGGTCGCCGGAAGATAGAACGCAACCAGACCCGCGATCAGCGCAGCACCTGCGGCGATCAGCAACGGCGCGTCGTTGGACCCGCCGACGGCCTGTGGCCCTTTGTCTATCGTCTCAGCCATGGAACCCCGTCACCCGTGAACCGTCATCTAGTACCCGAACCTTGCCACCCCCGGAGGGGTGGCAGGGCAGGAGGGAATCGAACCCCCAACCTGCGGTTTTGGAGACCGCCGCTCTGCCAATTGAGCTACTGCCCTATCGCAACCCGCGGAACCCCTGCCGAGTTGGCAATCTGATTAAACGAGAACCTTGGAGACGACGCCGGCGCCGACGGTCTTGCCGCCCTCGCGGATGGCGAAGCGCAGGCCTTCCTCCATCGCGATCGGCGCAATCAGCTCCACCACCATCTTGATGTTGTCGCCAGGCATGACCATCTCAACGCCCGCCGGCAGCTCCACGTTGCCCGTCACGTCCGTCGTGCGGAAGTAGAACTGCGGCCGGTAGCCCTTGAAGAACGGCGTGTGACGTCCACCCTCTTCCTTCGTCAGCACGTACACCTCGCACTCGAACTTCGTGTGCGGGTTGATCGAGCCCGGCTTCGCCAGTACCTGACCGCGCTCCACGTCCTCGCGCTTCGTGCCACGCAGCAGCACGCCCACGTTGTCGCCCGCCTGACCCTGGTCAAGCAGCTTGCGGAACATCTCAACGCCCGTGCAGATCGTCTTCGTCGTCGCACGAATGCCGACAATCTCCACTTCGTCGTTCACCTTGACGATGCCGCGCTCAATGCGACCCGTCACCACCGTGCCGCGGCCCGAAATCGAGAACACGTCTTCCACCGGCATCAGGAACGCGCCGTCCACCGCACGCTCCGGCACCGGGATGTAACGGTCCATCTCGTCCACCAGCTTCATCACCGCCGGCACACCAATGTCGCTCGGGTCCCCTTCCAGCGCCTTCAGCGCCGAGCCCTTCACGATCGGCGTGTCATCGCCGGGGAAGTCGTACTTCGACAGAAGCTCACGAACTTCCATGTCAACGAGCTCCAGCAGCTCCGCGTCGTCCACCATGTCGGCCTTGTTCAGGAACACGACAATGAACGGCACGCCCACCTGGCGCGCCAGAAGAATGTGCTCGCGCGTCTGCGGCATCGGGCCGTCCGCCGCCGACACCACCAGAATCGCGCCGTCCATCTGCGCCGCGCCCGTGATCATGTTCTTCACGTAGTCCGCGTGACCCGGGCAGTCCACGTGCGCGTAGTGCCGGTTGTCCGACTGGTACTCCACGTGCGCCGTCGAAATCGTAATACCACGCGCCTTCTCTTCCGGCGCCTTGTCAATCTGGTCGTACGCCTTGAACTCGCCGCCGTGCTTCTCGGCCATCACCTTCGTAAGCGCCGCCGTCAGCGTCGTCTTACCATGGTCAACGTGACCAATCGTCCCCACGTTCACGTGCGGCTTGTTACGCTGGAATTTCTCCTTGGACACG
>CAITAM010000594.1 GCA_903890265.1 uncultured Pseudomonadota bacterium
CAAATACCAGCCGCGGCTGGTGGTCGCCGGTATCGCCGGCGCCGCCCTCGTGCTCACGGTGGGCCGCTTCGCGCCGGGTTCGCCGTTTGGCTGGATGGATGCGCAGTGGCTCAGAATCATTGAGGACTTCACGCCTTACGTCCTGACCACCACGTGGTCGCTCTCCGACCTTCAGTCAGCAGCCGCGGCGATCGCCACGCTGACCTGCGCGATGCTGCTGCCACTGACTCCGGCCGCACGACGGGTCGCCCTCGCCACGATGGCGGTCGGCACGGCGGGCCTCGTGCTCACGGCCATGGCCTGCCGCTACGCGCCGGCCGCCATCGTCATTCAGGGCCAGGCATGGCGCTGGATGTGGACCGCCACGCTGGCGGGAGTTGTCCTGCTCGTCCCGGTGGGCGAGGCGCTCTGGTCGCGCGGGGCCGCGGGACGGGCAGCCCTCGCACTGCTCGCCGTGTCCTGGGGCGCGGTCGAAGACCCCCTGGGCGTACCCGCAGCACTTACCGCCGTGGTCCTCGTCATGGTGTTGGTGCGTGGGCGGCAGCCAATGGTGACCACGCTCGCGTTGGTCGGCGGCTTTGCCGCCGTAGCGCTGGAGACCGGCGTTGTTCAGGTGAGCGGCGTTGCCGGTGAAGTGCAGCTTGCGCTTGCCGCTGTCGCGATATGGGCCGTGGTGACGATGACCTCGTCCAGCGCGGTGCGTGCGGCGGTCGTGCTCGGGGTGGCGGTCTGCTGCGCATACCAGGTAACCGACTCGCTGACCGACCGTCGAGCACCCGTCAGCTACCTGCGCCTCTATGACGACGCCGGCTACCGCGCGTTCGCCAGCTGGCGCGCGCGTATTCCGCCCAACAGCACGGTCTTTTACGCAAAGGACCTGAATTTCGTCTGGCTGACGCTGCACCGCCCGTCCTATGCAAACTTCGCCGCGGTAGTGTTCTCCCGCCAGTCCGCGCTCGAATACGACCACGAATACTCGGATTTTGAGCGCATCACCAACACCTCGAGACGCCACACGGTAGCGCCTCCGGACCTGAGCATTCTCAGCCGGGCGCAAATGCGCGAGGCCTGCATCACGCCCGAGATCGATTTTGTCGTGACCGAGAGTAAGTTTGACGTCCCACGGCTCGCTAGCCACGACGCCTTCCCGCGGGCCGGTCTTTACCTGTACGCGTGCGCCGACGTGCGCGAGGCGTGGTCGCTGTGACACTGCCACGCGAACTGCTGGCCGCCCTCGGCGTGTCCGTCGTGGCGTTGCTCATCGACAGCGCGGTCCTCGTCAGCCTCACCGCAGGGCTGTCCGTGCCGGTACTTGTCGCGGCGACCGCGGGCTTCCTCGCGGGCAGCGTTGTCAACTGGACACTGTCGGTCCGCTACGTGTTCCGTCACCGCCGCTACGCCTCGCTCGCCCATGAGCTCGGGCTGTTCTTGGCGATCGGCGTCGGCGTGCTGGCACTGAACGATTTCGTTGTGGTGACTGTCGTGGACCGACTGGGTCTCGGGGTGCTGGCGGCCAAAGGCATCGCTGCCTGCCTGACCTTCGGCGCGAATTTCACGCTGCGCAGAATGATCCTGTTTACCGAAGCCAAAGAGTTTTCATGGAGGGTGAGCGAGTGAACGACATTGCAATCATTGCCGGGGCAGGACCCGCGGGACTGACCGCCGCGCTCGAACTCGTTCGGCACACCCACCTTCGCCCTGTCATTTTCGAGACCGACCACCAGCCGGGCGGCATCTCGCGCACGATCCAGTACCGGGGCAACCGGATGGATATCGGCGGCCACCGCTTCTTCTCCAAGTCCGACTGGGTGATGAACTGGTGGCAGGAGATCCTGCCGGTCGCCGAAGATCAGCTGGAGGCCGCGGGCGAGTGCAACCTCGTCTACCAGGGCAGCAGCCGGTCCTTCAGTCCCGGCAGCCGCGCGAAGCCCAACCGGGACGACGTGATGCTGGTGCGGCCGCGGCTGTCGCGCATTTACTACCGCCGGAAACTCTTCGACTACCCGCTCAAGCTCAACGCCGCCACGCTGATGAACATGGGCGTGCTCGAGACCCTAGTCGCGGGCACGAGCTATGCGTACGCTCAGGTCGCGAGGCGCAACCCCGAGGTGTCCCTTGAGGATTTCCTCATCAACCGCTTCGGCGATCGGCTGTACCGGACCTTCTTCAAGTCGTACACCGAAAAGGTCTGGGGCGTGTCCTGCCGCGATATTTCGGCCGAATGGGGCGCACAGCGCATCAAGGGTCTTTCGATCACGAAGGTACTGACCCACGCGCTGTCCAAGCTATGCTCGTCCGGTGCTGACGTCGCGCAGCGTTCCGTCGAGACGAGCCTGATCGAGCGGTTTCTGTATCCCAAGTACGGACCGGGGCAGATGTGGGAGACGGTGGCTGATCGGGTCGTCGCCGCCGGTGGCGAGATCCATTACGGCCATACGATCGTCGGCATCCATCGCGATGGCGAGCGCATCACGGCCGTTGACGCGCGGGACACGAAGACGGGTGAAGTCCGTCGCATGGAGTGCGCTCAGTTCTTCTCCACCATGCCGATCAAGGAGCTGGTGCGGCAGCTCGCGCCGGAGCGCGCGGACGTACTTGGCACGGCGCAGGCCCTGCCCTATCGCGACTTCATGACGGTCGGTCTGCTGGTACGGCGCATGAAAATGGCCGGCGCCACTGCCCCGTCGGCAGCCCGCTGCCTGCCGGATAACTGGATTTACGTACAGGAGCCGGACGTCCGCCTCGGCCGGTTGCAGATCTTCAATAACTGGAGTCCGCACCTCGTGGCGGACCCCGACACCGTCTGGCTGGGGCTTGAGTACTTCTGCCAGGAGGGCGACGACCTCTGGGCGCAGCGCGATGGCCAGTTCCTCGATTTCGCTTCGCGTGAACTCGAGAAGATCGGCCTGATCGACCGCGAGGCCGTCCTCGACGGAACCGTGGTCCGGGTACCGAAGGCATACCCGGCGTACTTCGGCGAATACAGCAATATCGGTCGGGTACGCGAGTGGCTCGATACCTTCCCGAACCTGTTCGCGATCGGCCGCAACGGCATGCACCGCTACAACAACCAGGATCATTCGATGCTCGCTGCCCGGGCGGCGGTCGAGTGCATCGCCGAGGGGCGGACGGACAAGAGCGCGCTGTGGGCGATCAACACCGAAGAGGATTACCACGAGGAAGTGAAGGAGCCGACCCCGGCCGCGCCCTCGAGCGACGCCGGGCCGGTTGTGGAGCAGAAGTCCGCGGCCTGATGGCTCGCTGCGCGGCAGCAACGGGCCGTCGTGGACGCGCCCGAACGGGGCTCGGCGAGCGGCCCGGTTTCGGGCCATAATCCAGCGCGCTCTCCCCGTTCGCCTCGCAGGTGACACGCGGGGGGCGTCGGGAGGCCGGACCTGAGCCCGGCCGACGAGGGTCGCGTGTGAATGAGCTTCGCCCCACCTCGGCGCCGGTGCGCGCCTTTCTCGACTGGCCCGTGGTGACCGACCCGAGCGGCTGGTCCGCGAACGTTGCGCTGCTCGGTATCCAGCACAGCGAACCCTACGCCGGGGATCCAAGGCCGAACGACCAGGCGCGGGCGCCAGACGCCATCCGCCTGCGCTCGGAGGAAATCTCCGGCGGTCCCAACCAGTGGGATTTTGATCTTGGCGCGCCGCTCGCCGAACTGGCACCACGCTGTATCGATATCGGCAACGTCGCCTGGGCCGGCGGGAGCTACGCCGACTACGCGGCTTCCCTCAGTGCACGCGTGCGCCACCTGTGGAAACGCGGCACGCAGGTGTTCGCCTTTGGCGGCGACCACGGCGTGACGATCCCGCTACTGGACGCGCTCGACGGCGTAGGCGGGCGCGTTCACGTGTTCCACATCGATGCCCACCTCGACTGGCGCGAGGACGTGGGCGGCGTCACTCGCGGGTACTCAAGCCCGCTGCGCTGGGCAAGCACCCGCCGCGAGGTGTCCGGCATGACGCAGGTCGGCCTGCGCCAGACCGGCAGCGCCCGGCGCGCCGAAGTCGAGGCCGCGCGAGCCTACGGCTCGCATCTCTTCCCGGCGCACGTGCTGCATGAAGCCGGCTGGCAACCGGTGCTTGCGACCATTCCCAAGGGCAGTGCCGTCTACATCACCATTGACGCCGACGGCCTTGACCCCACCGAGATGCCCGGGGTCATGGCGCCATCACCGGGCGGCATCCTCTACCGCGAGCTCGCGCCGGTCCTCCGGCACATAGCGCAGCACCACCCGGTGGTGGGTATGGACGTGGTCGAGGTCGCGCCACGCAATGACAGCGTCAATGGCATCACGGCGATCATGGCCGGGCGGCTCGTGCTGAACGTGCTCGGCGCCTCCTGGGCCCCTGGCGGGGCGATGCGCCGGCGGCAGCCGGCTTGACGGTCGCGAACAGGACAGATTCCGGTCCGGAGTGATTCACTATGAAGCGTCGCGAGGCCACCCAACTGCTGCTTGCTTCCGCCGTGGCGAGTCGTGCCAGTCTCGCATCGGCTGCGCCGTCGGTGAGTGCGTCACTGCCGGATGTCGCCGTCGTGGGCGCGGGCTCCTTCGGCGCCTGGACGGCGCATGCGCTGCGGAGGCAGGGCCACCGGGTCACCCTGATCGATGCGTACGGACCAGGCAACAGCCGTGCGACCTCGGGTGACGAGTCGCGCATCATCCGCATGTCGTATGGCAGCAAGGGCGTCTACACGGGCTGGGCGAAAGAATCGCTGGTCGAATGGCAGCGCCTGTCGGAACGCAGTCGTCAGCCCGTCTTTGAGAACACGGGCGCCCTCGCGATCGGCGCACGCGGCGGTGAGTACCTGCTCAGCAGCGAGAAATTCATGCGCCAGGAAGGGATTCGCTTCGAATGGCTGGACCATGCCGAGATCGCCCGGCGCTATCCCCAGTTCGGGCTCGCGCCGGAGGAGATCGGCCTGTACGAGCCGGACAGCGGGGCGCTGCGGGCGCGGCGCGGCATCCAGCTGCTGGTCGCGGAACTCCAGGCCAGCGGAACGGCCTACCGCAACGAGAGGATCCGGCCGCCGGCTCCCGGTGCAGGCCGGCTCGACGCCATCGTCACCGAGAGCGGCGAGAAAATCTCCGCCGGCGCCTACGTGTTTGCCTGCGGTCCGTGGCTTGCCCGGCTGTTCCCCGACCTGCTCGGCGGTGCGCTTCGCACGCCGCGGGCCGAGGTCTATTACTTCGGCTCGGCGGCAGGCGACCCGCAGTTCAAGGCCGGCCATTTTCCGGCCTGGTTCGACGTGGCGAGTCCGAGCATGGACGCCTACGGGGTCCCTGATCTCGACGAGCGCGGCATGAAGATCGGTACGGACGCCTACGACGAACCGACTGACCCCGATGCGCAGGAACGCACGCCGACACCGAAGTACCTCGAAGCAACGCGCGCCTACATGAAAAAGCGCTTCCCGCGCTTTGCGGGGGCGCCGGTGCTCGAAGCCCGGGTCTGCCAGTACGAGAACACCCCGACCGAGAACTACCTCCTCGACCGCCATCCCCGGATCGACAACCTGTGGCTGGCCGGTGGCGGTTCGGGTCATGGCTTCAAGAACGGACCCGCGGTCGGCCGCTACGTGGCGGACCTGCTGCGGGGCGAGCAGGCGAACCCGCTGTTCACCTTCGCGGCGCTGCACGCGCCGGCCAAAGCCTGACCGCGGCCGGGGACCCGAAACCTCCGTCGCCAGCAACCCCTTTCGTCTCCGCCATAGAAGGTATTGCCCATGTTACGTGCCTTGTTTTTGCTCTCGATCCTGGCGACGTGTGCGGCCCCGGCCGCGGAACACTTCGATGGCAAGACCTGGTGGAGCACCGTCACGGTCCTCGCGGACGACCGCTTCGAGGGGCGCGACACCGGCAGCAAGGGCGAGCGCGAGGCCCAGGCCTACCTTGTCAGCCAATTAAAGGCACTCGGCGCGGAACCTGCCGGAAGCGCGGGTTACTACCAGCCGGTCAGCCTGCAGACGCTCGAACTCGATGAAGCGCAGTC
>CAITAM010000595.1 GCA_903890265.1 uncultured Pseudomonadota bacterium
CGGGTAGTGCGGCTCGATCAGCGCCAGGATCCCGGACCAGGGAATGACGGCGTCCATCTCGGACAGAAACCGTTCCCGACGGGTTACCTTGCCCTTGCCGTCCCAGGCCGCCGACGCAAACGTCGTCTGCTTCATGCGAATACTCAATCCCTGACCGTTTCGGGCCTCTGCTTACAGTATCGTTCAGTTAGAACGACCTGTGCAGAGATTCCCTAGCTGTCGAGACCCTGGAACTTGAGGTACTCGTCGTAGGTGCCACGGAAGTCGGTGACCGTGCCGTCGGGCTTGAGCTCGACGATGCGGTTCGCGAGGGCGCCCACGAACTCGCGGTCATGGGAGACGAAGATCAGCGTGCCGGGGTACTGCTCGAGGCCGATCTGCAGCGACTCGATCGTCTCCATGTCCATGTGATTCGTCGGCTCGTCCATCAACAGGACGTTGGGCTTCGTGAGCATGAGCTTGCCGTAGATCATCCGGCCCTTCTCGCCGCCTGACAGCACCTTGACCGACTTCTTGGTCTCGTCGCCGGAGAACAGCAGCCGACCGAGCGTGGCACGGACGATCTGGTCGTCGTCCGCCTTGCCGGTCCACTCGGACATCCACGCGAACAGGTCGAGCTTGTTCTCGAATTCCGCCTGCGGATCCTGCGGCATGTAGCCCGGACTCGCGTTCTCGACCCAGGTGATGGTGCCGCTGGTCGGCGTCAGTTCCCCGGCCAGCAGCCGCATGACCGTGGTCTTGCCGATACCGTTCGGACCGATGATCGCGATGCGGTCGCCCGCCTCCACGTTGAGCGACAGGCCGCTCAGGATGTCGCTGTCGCCGGACGGGTAGCGGAACTTGACCTTGTCGATCGCCACCACGCCGCGGTAGAGCTTCTTCGCCTGCTCGAAACGGATGTAGGGGTTCTGCCGGGTGCTGGGCCGGATTTCCTCGATCTTGATCTTCTCGAGCTGCTTCTTGCGCGACGTGGCCTGCCGCGCCTTGGAGGCATTGGCCGAGAAGCGGCGGACGAATTCCTGCAGGTCCGAGATCCGGTCGCGGGCCTTCGCGTTCGCGGCTTCGACACGGGCGCGCGCCTGCACGGAGGCGAGCATGAAGTCGTCGTAATTGCCCGGGTAGATCCTCAGCTGCTGGTAATCAAGGTCGGCAATGTGCGTACAGACCTGATTCAGAAAGTGCCGGTCATGGCTGATGATGATCATCGTCGCGTCGTAATTGTTCAGCGCGCGTTCGAGCCAGCCGATCGAGTGGATGTCGAGGTTGTTGGTGGGCTCGTCGAGCAGCAGCACGTCGGGCCGCGAGAAGAGCGCCTGCGCGAGCAGCACGCGCAGCTTCAAGCCCGGCGGCACCTCGCGCATCGGACCGTTGTGCTGCGCCTCGGGAATACCGGCGTCGGTGAGAATCGCGCTGGCGCGCGCTTCCGCGTCGTAGCCACCGTATTCGGCGAACTTCCCTTCGAGCTCGGCCGCTCGCATGTAATCGTCGTCGGTGGCCTCGGGGTTGGCATAGATCCGATCGCGCTCTTTCATGGCCGCCCACATTTCGGCGTGGCCCTGCATCACGACGTCCAGCACGCGCTCGTCCTCGTAGCCGAACTGGTTCTGGTTCAGCTTGCCGAGCCGCATCCCGGCCTGGAGCATCACTTCGCCCACGGTCGGCTCGAGATCCGAACCCAGCACTTTCATCAGCGTCGACTTGCCGCAGCCGTTCGCGCCGATCAGCCCGTAGCGGTTACCGTCGGCAAACTTCACCGTCACCTGCTCGAACAGGGGCTTGCTGCCGAACTGGACCGCGACGTTGGAGGTTGAAAGCATCGTTTGTACACACC
>CAITAM010000596.1 GCA_903890265.1 uncultured Pseudomonadota bacterium
AGACGAACTCGGATTGCGAAACCCGGTTGTCCTGGTGAATGTGGCCGCATGAGCCGCATTCCTGCGAAGAATAAAACGCCGGTACTTCGATCACCAGCTTGCCTTGACGGCGAGCTTTGTACTGCAAAAATACTTTGGTCTCCCCCGGTGTCAGGGTAGTTGTCCCGCCGCCGCCGTTCCTGCGTCCGCAGTGGGCGTTATCCCCAAGAAGGGGGAACACCTGTTCGACCACGATGGCGTCAAAGCCGTCATTCAGTTTGCCCAGCACAACGGGCAATGGATTGCTGAATACCGCTTCCGTTTCCGCTGTGGTGCGTTCCACGCGGGCACCATGCCGCTGACGATCAACAGCGAGCAGCATACCAATTTGCAAAACGCGCTGCACGATGCAGCTTGCCGCATGGTGCAAGCCATGGCGACAGCGACCAAAGGGCACCAGCTCAACAAACGCCAACAGAAAGCCGTTGACGCCCTGACGGTATGGGCCGACCAATTTGAGTCGGCACCGATCACCTGCAAGCCCGCCCCGCAGTCCAAACGCTTCCTGGACCTGTTCTCCGGTATCGGTGGCTTCCACCTCGCCATGAAGAAAACCGGTGCCGTCTGTGCCGGTTCCGTTGAACTCGATGCAGCCGCCCGCAAGACCTACGCAGAAAACTTTCCCGGCGACTATGTGACGTGCGATGACATCCGCAAGGCCGTCGCCAGCATGTTCGGCAAGGTGGACATCGTGTGTGGTGGCTTCCCCTGCCAAAGTTTCAGCCTAGAAGGCGACGGCGAAGGCTTTGACCACAAGGACAAGGGGGCACTCTTCTTTGACACCGCCCGCCTGATTGGCCACTTGGCACCCGAGTCGTTCATTCTGGAAAACGTCGAGGCCTTGGGCACCCATGACGATGGGGTCCAGGTGTTGCTGGAATGAGTGTCCAAGTCCTATCGGAATATGCAATTGTTACATTTTACGCTCAATTTGTCTCCCAGGGGGAGACAAGCTTGCCTCCGGATATCGTTAGTGTTATATTTACTGCGCATTACGTTTCCTTTAAGGGCGCAAATTGAGCGTAAAATATCACTTACAAACGAAGACGCTAGGCCCACGGGCAGCACAACTCTTCACTGAGCTGAATGAACTGCGCCGGTCTACGTTCACGTTGGCGGATGTCGGTTCGATCACCGGCCTGTCGGCTGCGGCGGCCCGCAATCTCGTGCACAAGGCGCAGCAGCGAGGCTTGGTGACGCGACTGAAGCCCGGTTTGTACAACCTTGTGCCCTTCGAACTCGGCCGGGCCACTGAGCACATCGACAGCCCGTACCTGATCGCGCGCGAACTCGCCGGTGCCGCGCCCTACTTCCTGTCGCACGGCACAGCACTTGAACTGCACCGCATGGTGACGCAGCCGAACTTCACGGTGTATGTGTCATGTACACGGCGCGTGCGTCCGCAGACGGTCGGCGGCTATGACTTTCGGTTTATCCACATCACTGCGGAACAAGAATTCGGGGTCATGAAACACTGGATCGACAAGGAGCGCTTCGTGATGATCAGCGACATGGAGCGCACCATCATCGACGGGCTCCGACACCCGGCATTTGTCGGTGGCATTAGCGAGGTCGCCAAGGGCTTGTGGATGAAGCGGGACGTACTGAAAGTCGAACGGCTGGTGGACTCCGCACGACGCCTCGGCGTCGGCGCCGTCGTGCGCCGCCTCGGCTACCTGCTGGAACACTATGGCCTCGCCGATGCGTCGGCGCTGGAGCCATTGCTCGGCATGCTGACGGCAACGTACCAGCGCCTTGATCCACTACTCCCCGCCGAAGGGGCATTCCTCTCACGTTGGCGGCTCCAGCTCAACGTGATTCCTGAAGAACTCGATACCGTAAGGCTTGGCTAATGATTCCACAACGCAATATCTCCCTGATCTCGAACACGCTGATGAGCGCCGGCGGCCGGCGCATTCCCGAGGCCGTCATCGAACGCGATTATGTGCTGGCCTGGTTCCTGACCGGTCTAGCCGGTCATCCACTGCGCGAGGTGCTGGCCTTCAAAGGTGGCACGGCCCTGCGACGCTGCTGGTTCGAGGACTATCGGTTTTCGGAAGACCTGGATTTCACATTGACCCGTCCGATCACCCTCGAAGATATTCTGGCAGGGTTAGCCGAAATCTTTGCGGCGGTTGAGGCCGCGTGCGGCTTGCGGATCGCATTCGACCGCGAAGACCGCCACAGCCACCAGAACAGCCACACGTTTTATCTGCGCTACCAGGGGCCGCTGCCCGCTGCAAACGACGTGAAGGTTGATATCACGATCACCGAAGTCCTGTGCTTCCCGCTGCAAGATCGCCCGATTCATCGCATCTACGATAGCTTTGACGATTTACCCGAAGGGCCAAACTTGAAGGTCTATGCCATCAAGGAAATCGTGGTTGAAAAGCTGCTGGCATTGAGCGACCGGGCGCGCAATGAACCGCGCGACTTGTACGACCTCTGGTATCTGTTCGGTTCTACGGACTTGCGCGTAGCGGAAATGCGCGTCGAACTCGATGCCAAGTTGGCGCTGCGGCAGCGCGTCGTCGCAGGCATGGAGCAGGCAATCGCCGCCAAGGAAGATCGTCTGCGGCGACTCTGGACTGCCCGCCTCGCGCACCAGATGAACCAACTGCCGCCGTTCGATGACGTTTTTCGGGAAGTGCTGCGGGCCGTTCGCGCCGCCGACTTGCCGAAGGCGGCCGGCTGATCGATTATCGGCGTGCCGATGTATGGCTTCCTCTCCTCATCACTACTGCGCATCGCGTCCGTAGCGCTACCTCCAGCGTAGGCGCACCCCGCAACCTCGTCGTGTCAGGCAAGCGACGACGCCATCAAGCTCAATAGGAATGGCTGCGAGCGCTGGGCGCTCATGCTGAAGATGACTTACAGCATGACATCAGGAGCCGCTTTACGACGATCATTGACAAAAATTCCGTACTCATATAATGTGTTGCACATGTCATACACACAAAGTTAGTATTGAAAATGAAACTTCCTAAATACGAAGCGCTAGGCAAGCAGATGTGCGATCTGAGGATGTCCATAGGCATAGCAACGCAGGCCGAGCTCGCTCATCACCTCGGCATGTCCCAGCAAACCGTTAGCCGCTGGGAAGCGGGAACTTCCCGGCCCCGCACCAATGAGCTGTCAAAGCTCGCTGCGGTGCTCAAGGTTGACGTAACGGAACTGACGAACGCCGCAGGGTATGCCCCTGAGGTGACGACGGTGTCTTTCGATCGGCTGCTTCCGCTCCCAAGCCTGCTGCCCGACAGCTTCGAATACTTCTGCCTCGATCTTCTCGCGACCCACCACCAAGGAACAGCGGACGTACACTTGGCGGGAAAGACGGGCCACAAGCAGTACGGCATCGACATTGAGGCGCAGTTCGCCAACGGCGACCTGCACACGTACCAATGCAAGCGCGTAGCGGAGTTCGGCCCCGAGAAGGTTAAGAAGGCGATCAAGGACCAGACGATCGCCGCGAAGAAGAAGCACCTCCTCCTCTCCCGCGTCGCCAGTCCCGACGCGCGCGGCGAAATCAAACGCGTGCGTGGATGGGACCTCTGGGACCAAGTCGACATCACACGGGTCTTCCGCACCCTGCCGAAGCGCGAGCAGGTGCGCATCGCCGACATCTACTTCCCGACGCAGCGCTTCGCGCTGACGGGCGAGCTGGCCGCAGGGCCGTGGCAAACGGTAGAGGCGTTCTTCGCGCCGCAGCTCGTGGAAGGTCGTGTTTTCAATCAGCGCTGGGAACTTGTAGGCCGCAGAACGGAACTCGATGGGCTCGCGCACGCCTTCGCAGATCCCAGCGTACTTGCGGTGAGTCTGATCGGCCGTGCAGGTGAAGGGAAGTCACGGGTGCTGCGTACTGCCCTTGAAGCGTTCGCTTCGCAGTACCCGGGCGTTCGCGTGGTCGTAGCCTCGCCCACGGAGGAAATCACGGCGAAGAGCCTTGAGGATTTGGGGGCTGGCGAGAAGCTGCTCGTTGTCGATGACGTTCATGACCGCAGTGATTTGGTCCAACTCATTCGCTACGCAGCCGACAGTCGCTCCCAGGCGCGTTTACTTCTGGTCTATCGGTCGTATTGGACCGATGTCGTACAGCGCGAACTGGCGCGCTACGGACTGACGGGAAACCTGACCAGGTCGATCACACTGGGCAAGCCAACGAAGCAGGACGGGATCGCCTTAGCTACCCAGGTGCTCTCCAAGAACGGGGCGCCGATCGAGTCCGCCAAAGAGATCGCGGCCGTGGCGTACGACAGTCCGCTGGCCGTCGTAGTCGGCGCGCAGATCGTCGCCACCGAAGGACTGCACCCGGAGCTGTTCGGCTCGAATGAGGTCTTCCGAACGACGGTGTTGAAGCATTACGAGAAAGTCATCGCGCAGGGAATCGCGCAGGGGAAAGACCAAGAGCGCGTGCATGCGATCCTTCGCGTGCTGGCGCTCATCCAGCCCGTTGTCCCTGACGACAAGCACGTGCTGGAACTGCTCGCGAACATCGAGGGGATCGAGGCCCCCGATGCGTCACGCTTGGTGCGACTCCTTGTCGATGCTGGGGTGCTCTTCAAACGGGGCGCTAAATACCGGCTGTCACCCGATCTGCTGGCCGACTCGATCATCGAATCGGCGTGCATCACGGCAAGCGGTGCTTCGAACGGCCACGCCGAGAAGGTCTTCGCCGCATCCATACCCGAGCACAAGGAGCATGTACTGCTGAACCTCGGGCGGCTCGACTGGCGGCGGAACGAAGGAGACGCATCTGCGAGCACGCTACTCGACGGACTGTGGTCGCTGCTCGCATGGGAAGACGACTACGTGCATGCACAGGTAAAATCTGCAGCTGCGGCGGCGTACTTCCAGCCTCGACAAGCCCTCGCCTTCGCTCGACGACTGATTGACGGCGGGCATGGGCAGGACGAGGACGTGTGTCGCATCGCCCATGGCGCGACGTACCATATCAACTACCTCGCCGATGCATGCTCGCTGCTCTGGGAAGCCGGACAACACGATGCACGACCGACGCACCAGCATCCGAACCACGCGATTCGACTCCTGATAGAGCTTGCGACGCCGGAGCCTCGGAAACCGGCCGAATTCGTCGAGGGCGTTGTCGATTTCGCGCTATCGCTCCTCGACTACCCGGAGAGCTGGAACGGACCGTACACGCCATTCGACGTGCTCAAAGGCGCCCTCGCGACCAAAGGTCGCTTCACGTCCGCTGCCACGAGCCGCGAAATCACGATCTCGACGTACGCGGTCCAGCGCGAGAGGGTCAAACAAGTGCGGCAGCGGATCATCGCCGAGCTACTCTCAAGCCTCTCACATACGAATCAGCGCCGCGCCTTTCTGGCCGCACAGCATCTCGCCGATGCCCTCCGCGGGCCTATCGCCGCTCAGCCCGGCATCGCTGACCCCTGGGGCGACGAATTCCTCGAAACGCTCGAAAGGATCGATACGCTGCTCGGCACAGCAGACGTGCCCGCAACAATCCTGCTCAGGGTCGCGGAGTCAGTTCATTGGCACGCGTTCTACGGTCCCGCGCGTACCCAGGCGCCGGCGCGACGGATTCTCGCTCGCCTCAGTCGCGACCTCGTCACGCGCACGATCCGCGCGTTCATGGACGCCTGGGGTACGAATACGTGGCCGATGGAAGAGAACACCGGCCGCCCGCAACACGACGCGGACATCGACGCGCTCTGCCTCGAACTTGGAGCGCAGTACCCTGAGCCGACCCGACTCGCGCAATTCCTGCATGACCGCTTGGAGGACATCACCCGCGCGACCGGCTCCCCGAACTACGGGCCCGCCCAACTCTTCCTCGGTCGCCTGCTGCAATCGAACCTATCGCTTGCCCGGCATCTCGTGCAAGCGTATCTGCGTGGCGAAAGTTCTCAGCTCTCGCCGCACGTTGGGCGAGCCCTGGGAGTCCTGCTGACTAGCGCCCGTGAGGAAGCGTCTGCATTGATCGAGGAGTTACTCGCGAAGAGCGACTCGCAGCTTCAGATGGTTGCGGAGGGCTATCTGTTCGCGTCCAATATCGCCCCGTATTCTGAGCTCGACCTTGTCGCGCTGAAACGTGTCTTCGCCAGCCGCGAAGGGGCGGTCCTCTGGTGCGCGCCGCGCATCGCGCACGAGGTAGCGCGGACAGACAAGCGGCTGGCAATCGAGCTCCTGGCAAGTGTCGACATGGAAAACGCACTGCGCTACGCGCGCGACTTCTTCATGTGGATTGTTCACGAAGAGACGATTCCGTTCGATCTGATCCGCGACGACCAGTTGCAAAGACTGATCGGCGGTCTGCGCCACGCATCTCGCCTAGACGATCACTGGGTCAACGCGTTCCTGAAGAAGGTTATTCGACGGGCACCGGGCTTGGTCCTCGAATTTGCTATGGCGCGCATCGACGATGCGATAGCCTCCGACGATTGGCAAAAGCAACCCCTTGGTGGTGTCCTTCATGACCGGGATGCGCTCAACCTCATGTCCCTATCTGAGGGGCCGGCGCTCCTTCGCGGCCTGCTCGACTGGGCGCTCGCCCGGATCGGTGACTACACGTTCAGCTACCGCTTCGCCGAACTCATGCAGTTGCTCTGCAGTCCGTACGGTGCGGTGTGCGTCGCGACCATGGAGGACTGGTTCACCGGTGGCTCCGCCGAGCACTTGAAGGTCGTTACTGCAATTCTTCGCGATGCCGGCCCTCGCTTCATCCATGCCAATGAGGGATTCGCAGCACGAACGCTGAAGGCTGCGCGTGGCATTAGCCGCAAGGCGCATAAGGATCTTTCCTCAGCGATCTTCGCGGCCAGCGTGAGTGGAGTCCGTTCGGGGGCACCAGGCAAGCCGTTCGATGCTGATCTCGAACTCAAGCAGATGGCGGAGCAGCGTCTGGCGCACCTTGCAAAGAGCGACGCGACATTCGAGCTCTACCGAGACCTCCGGGACTACGCTGCCCACGCGATCGAACGCCAGCTTGAGGAGGGGCGCAGCATGGACGAGGAGGATGCTGATGCCTGAAATCGGCGCGCTCAGCGCTCTGTCTGCATATTCCGATAGGACTTGGACACTCATTCCAGCAA
>CAITAM010000597.1 GCA_903890265.1 uncultured Pseudomonadota bacterium
CGGTCGCGCTCAAGCTGGTCGTCCTCGGGCCGGAACGACTGGCCTATTCCGCCTTGGGCAAGGCCATGCATCTCTCGCAATTCGAAGCGCACGCCGCCGTTCAGCGCCTGATTGCTGCAAAGCTGGCGGTGTCGATTGACGGCGCAATTCGACCGATTGCGGCGGCCCTGCGCCGCTTCCTGATCAACGGTGCTCCGTACGCCTACCCGCCCATCCGCGGAGAGGTGGTCATCGGAACGCCCACCGCCTATGCGGTACAGCCCCTGAAAGACAAGTTCGGCCCAACTTCGGACCTGCCGCCTGTTTGGCCGGATCCGAACGGCAGTGTACGAGGTCAGACGCTCTTGCCGCTCTACCCCGGCTTGCCAGCGGCGGCAAAAGAGGACAGCCAGTTCTATGAATTGGTTGCGCTGTTCGACGCACTAAGAATTGGCCAGGCACGTGAACGCGAAATGGCGGGCAAGATGCTCGAGGCACGCATCAAGTGAACGCGAACGTGGGGCCTCACCCGAATACGGAATTGCTCGACATCATGGTCGGGCTACTCGGGGCCCTTGCTGCTGACCTTGTGTTCGTCGGCGGCTGCGCAACGGAATTGCTCGTCACCGCGACCCGTGCCCAATCAGTGCGGGTGACCACGGACGTGGACGTCGTCGCCGAAGCCACAACAATCCGGGAATACCATATCCTCGAAGCGCGCCTGCGCGAAAAGGGGTTCGCTCCCGACCCGGAGGTCATTTGCCGCTGGACTATCGCGGGCATGCAGCTCGACCTCCTGCCTTCAGGCCCGGACGTCCTGAGTTTTCATAACCGATGGTATCCACAGGCCGTTCAAACTGCGGTGCCACGTCAACTGCCAAGTGGCCGCACGATTCGGGTGCTTACCAGTCCATTGTTTCTCGCCACGAAAATGGAGGCGTTCCTGGACCGCGGGCAAGGTGATTTTCTCGCAAGTCACGATCTGGAGGACATCATCACGGTCGTGGACGGACGCCCAGAACTCACCGATGAGTTGGCGGCCGCGAGCCCGGAAATCCGTGAGTATTTGCGGAGCCGTTTTGCCGATCTTATTCGTCAGGACGCGTTTATCACCGCGTTGCCAGGACACCTGCCGGGCGATGTCGCGAGTCAGGCCCGTCTGCCCAGCCTGCTCGCAACGATTAGGCGCCTCGCATCCGACGACTCCCCGAGCTCCGTGACAAAGCTGTAGCGACTGAATCAAACCAAAAAAGCCACACGCACAGCCGGCTAGACGCCGGCTCGAGTCCCCTTCTTCAAAATCGGCACAATCTTTGCCTGCCCACGTTCCGCTTGAACGATGAGCACGGACCAGCGCTCGAGCGCTGCGCGCCTTTCATTGAAGTAGTCATGACGATCGTACGTTCCTTCGACGCCGCGCAGCTTGTGGCCAAGGCATCGTTCGGCCACCTCGCGCCGGATACCGAGCGCCGCCAGATGCGTGCGCGCGGTCCGGCGCAGATCGTGAAGCGTGAAATGCCGTATACCATGCTTCACGCGCTGCAGGGCCACATTGAGCGTGTCGATGCCGACGTGCGGCACTCGCTCGCGAGGATCCCGGCGGCGCTTGGGGAAGACGTAGTCGCTGCTGGCGGCCAGCACCCGCAGGCGCCGGAGCCAGTCGAGTACTTCGGGCACCAGAGGAACATCCAGACCCTCGCCGGTCTTGGTTCTGGCCGCCGGCAGGTGCCACACCGCTCCAGACGGTGAGAGTGCCTCCAGATCGAACTCCTCCCAACGTGCGCCGAGCAATTCGCCCTTGCGTACACAAAGCGCGAGCAGGAGCCTGATGGCCAGAAGGTTGTCCTCGCCGAAGCTCGGTGTCTCGCGGATCTTCTCGAACAGCTGCGCAAGCTCGTCACTGCTCAGTGCGCGGCTGCGCGGCCGTTCG
The DNA here is from genome assembly GCA_903890265.1 of uncultured Pseudomonadota bacterium. Taxonomy (GTDB): domain Bacteria; phylum Pseudomonadota; class Gammaproteobacteria; order Steroidobacterales; family Steroidobacteraceae; genus CAIKMS01. Next base: position 1,910 of record CAITAM010000597.1, read on the forward strand.
GTTCCACCGGCATCCAGGCGGGGCGAGAAATCGGCGGCGGGGTTGCTCAAGAGGAAACGGCGCCGCACGCCAAACGCGAAAATCCGACGGGTGAACCGCAGGAGGTCGTTGGCGGCGGTGGGAGCGCGGCCTTTGATCTCATCGAGCAGGCGAGCCACGTCGGCGGGCGAAATGTCACACGCCGGCAAGCGCCCGAGCTTCGGCAGCAGGTACTTGTCGAGATA
>CAITAM010000598.1 GCA_903890265.1 uncultured Pseudomonadota bacterium
CATTATAATGACTTGTCGCGGGCGCAACAACCGGGCCCGGGCGCGCACTGCCTCGAAACGTTCACACAAGCGGTCGCACGAGTAGTCTAAAAGAGGCGTCCCGCGCGGTGTCGCCACCGCGCGACACTTATGTTAATCCGGTACCGGCCGGCCACCGCCCACGGAGGCTACGCGAGACGTGGTTTCGACAACAGACAGCGCCGCGGCGGTCGCGAGCGCCGAGCACCCGCGGCCCGTGCTGGCGCGCTGGGCCTCGGTCGCCGGCGTGATCGCCAACGTCGTGCTCGTGATTACCTTCTTCCTGAACTGGACGTGGCAGGCGCAGCTCGGCGCCGTGCTGCCGTTCGGTCTCGTCTGGTTCGTCGGCTGGTGGTTCTATCAGGGCGCGCTGACGCGCTTTGAGGTGGCGGAGCTGGAGGCCACCGTCGTGCGCGAGGCCGAGACCGCCGCGAGGCTGCGCGCCGAGCGCGTCGCCGGCGGCGCCAAGGCGCTCGCGCGCTACGGCGCCGACTGGGAATTCGAAATGCGCTACCAGGAAAGGCGCGCCGAGGAGCGGCGCGAGGCGGCCGCCACGGAACTCGCCCGACAGCGCGAGTGGGAGCGCATGGGCGTCGTCGAGCGCTGGCGCACCCAGCGCGCGGAGCAGGCACGCAGCCCCGCCGACGCCGCGCGACCGGGCTGAGCACCGATCGCGTGGGCGTGGCCGCGACGGCCGCGGCGCCGTTTCCCGGTCGGATGACCGGCGGGCGCCTGAAATAGGCGACAATGCCCGAATGAACCTTACCGACACGATCGACAGCGCCCTGCCGAAGGACCTCTTCTCGTACCGCAAGTACTGGGCGAGCCGGTTCGGCGTCGCGCCCTTCCTGCCGATGAGCCGTGCCGAGATGAACGAGCTCGGCTGGGATTCCTGTGACGTCATCATCGTGACCGGCGACGCGTACGTCGACCACCCGAGTTTTGGCATGGCCATCGTCGGCCGCCTGCTCGAGGCGCAGGGCTTTCGGGTCGGCATCATCAGCCAGCCGGACTGGCATTCGAAGGACGCGTTCGCGGCGCTCGGCCGGCCGAACCTGTTCTTCGGCATCACGGCCGGCAACATGGACTCGATGGTCAACCGCTACACGTCGGACCGGCGCGTGCGTTCGGACGATGCCTACACGCCGGGTGGCGAGGGCGGCAAGCGCCCAGACCGCTCGGTGCTCGTCTACGCGAGCCGCGCGCGGGAGGCCTTCGGTGACGTGCCCATCGTGATCGGTGGCATCGAGGCGTCGCTGCGCCGCATCGCGCATTTCGACTACTGGTCCGAGAAGGTGCGCCGCTCGGTGCTGCTCGATGCGAAGGCGGATCTCCTCGTCTACGGCAATGGCGAGCGGCAGACCGTCGAGCTCGCGCACCGCCTCGCGGGCGGTGAACCCATCGAGCACATCACCGACATCCGCGGTACCGCGTTCCTGCGCCGCCAGCCGCCGGACGGCTGGGTCGAGATCGACTCGACCGAACTCGACACACCGGGGCCGCTGGCGCCGCCGGTCGATCCCTACGCGATGGAGGACGAGCGGGTGGCCGCGAACCGCGCGGTCGCGGCCACAGCGCCAGAGCCCGGCGTCGTCGTCGTGCGCTTTCCGCGGCGGGTGAAGAACGCGGACCGCGCGCGCAGCGTCGTGCGCCTGCCCTCCTTCGAGGCCGTGCGCGACGACCCGGTGCTCTACGCCCACGCCTCGAGGATCCTGCATCTCGAGGCGAACCCCGGCAACGCGCGCGCGCTCGTGCAGCGGCACGGCACGCAGGACGTGTGGCTCAACCCGCCACCGATTCCGCTGACCACGGCCGAGATGGACGGGGTCTACGAGCTGCCGTACCGGCGGGTGCCGCACCCGTCGTACGGCGAGGCGAAGATTCCGGCCTACAAGATGATCCGCTTCTCGGTCACGATCCAGCGCGGCTGCTTCGGCGGCTGCACGTTCTGCAGCATCACCGAGCACGAGGGACGGATCATCCAGAGCCGCTCGGAAGGCTCGATCCTGCGCGAAGTGGCGAAGGTCCGCGACGAGACGCCGGGGTTTACCGGCGTGATCTCCGATCTCGGCGGGCCGACGGCCAACATGTACCGGCTCGCCTGCAAGTCGACGGCGATCGAGTCCGCCTGCCGCAAGCCGTCCTGCGTGTTCCCGGGCATCTGCCCGAACCTCAACACCGACCACAGCGCCCTGATCGGCCTGTATCGCAAGGCGCGTGCGATGCCGGGCATCAAGAAGGTGCTGATCGCCTCGGGCGTGCGTTACGACCTCGCGGTCGAGTCGCCGGAGTACGTCAAGGAACTGGCGACGCACCACGTCGGCGGCTACCTGAAGATCGCGCCCGAGGCGATCGCCGAGGGTCCGCTGTCGAAGATGATGAAGCCCGGTATCGGCACCTACGACCGCTTCAAGGAACTCTTTGACCGCTACAGCCGCGAGGCCGGCAAGGAGCAGTACCTCATCCCGTACTTCATCGCGGCGCACCCGGGCACGACCGACGAGGACATGCTGGAGCTCGCGCTGTGGCTGAAGAAGAACGGCTTTCGCGCCGACCAGGTGCAGGCCTTCCTGCCCTCGCCGATGGCGACCGCCACCGCGATGTGGCACTCGGGCAAGAACCCGCTGAAGCGCGTCAGCCGCGACAGCGAAGAGGTCGTCGTGCCGAAGGGGCTCAAGGTGCGCCGGCTGCACAAGGCGTTTCTGCGCTACCACGACGCCAACAACTGGCCGCTGCTGCGCGAGGCACTGAAGCGCATGGGCCGCGCCGACCTGATCGGTGGCGGCAAGCGGCACCTCGTGCCGCCGTGGCAGCCGGCGGGCACCGGCGGCCAGCCGGAGGCGCCGGCGGTCGGCACTCGAGCGGCGAAGCCGGTC